>PKSZ01000175.1 GCA_002869425.1 Marinilabiliales bacterium | reverse complement strand
TGGCAACCGTATACCAAATGATAGTAAAACTTTTTTTATTTTCTTCTGATAACTTAGGTATTAGACTTTGGTATCTTATCCTTCCTGCACTATTCACGGCCATATAGCCAAAATCGCCTGCTGCTCCTGCATAGATTGTGCCCAATGAATCTTTGGCTAAAGAATACACTACTGAATGATTACTTATCCTTTCTAAATGCCAGTTCAGACCGTCATAAACAAGAATACCTGAATTATTGCCAACGAAAATTCTTCCACAATTATCTTGTTCAAAAGACCAGTTTTGGGCACCTCCTTTATATTCAGATGGAGAAAAGTTATGTATGAAAGGATTGCCCATCTCCTTTACAGGCTGCGCACTTGTAAAATGGAAACCACATACAATTAATGTAATCAATAAATAATATGTCTTGGTCACAGGCTAATATTTTCATGGGAAAGTACTAAATTTCTTTGTAACTGTCAATTGTGATTACACTCATTTGCAGGAATGTTTTCCATTTAAAAGTAAAAACCGTGCATATTCGTGATGAAATTGCACGGTTTTATCAAAAATTAAGTAACCAGGTAAATGTAAAATGGTTTACGAGACAATTAACATTTTTGTTACTTTTTTATCAGAAAAAATAACTTGTAAAAGATAAATTCCTTTCTCTAACTTTTCAATATCTACATTTATTGTATTATTAGCGTATATTTCACCCTCTAATAGTTTGCTACCTAGTGAATTATAAATGCAGTATAATCCGTTTTTCTGTGAAAAGTTCTCAATAAAAATATTTTCATTTGAGGGATTGGGATAGAGCTTAATTTTCTCAGTTTTTTTTTCTGAATTGAATCCTGTTGTGGTACATCCTGCATCGCTTGTAATCCTTGTTGAAGTATTCAGGCTATCGATGAATGCTGTTTCAGCATCCGGATTGTTGTTTAATTTCCAATCAAGAAACAGGCTTAAATAATCAATGCAGGTTTGTTGTTGTTCTTCCCGGCTTATTGAAGCAGACGGGCTACATGTTAGTTCACCCATACTGCATGTGGTACTGAAATCTGCAAATTGACAATGACTGGCTCCGGTAATGGAGATGAATGTTTTGTCGTTGCTTCCCAATCCACAAAATAGCGGAATCTGGTTTTCTTCAGGGGCTGAAATGCAATCATGTGAGCCAGAGAATATTAGCGCTGGGATACTGATTTGGTCTGCCTGATCAATTGCGGATGGATCTGTATCGTTCAAAGCAAAGTTTATGAGTAAATCAGCAGAATTATTATTTACTGCTGCAAGGCAGGAAGAACCACCTCCCATTGAATGGCCCATCAAAACAGAATGCGTAATTTTCTGGTAAAAGTTGAAATTGCTATTGTTGGCACTTTCGGTTTTAAAATAATCTGCCAGAAACCTAATATCATCTGCAAAATCCTGGTGACTGGGAGACATGCTAGTTTCTGTGTCAGGCATAACTACAACAAATCCCTGTGGTACCATGGATGTCCAGATGTATTCATAGGCTGAAGTTCCAATCACAAAACCATGACCAAAAACAAGAACCGGAAATGAACCATCGCTAACAGCAGTATTATCTCCATCAGCATCAGCAGGGTAGTAAACATCACATGCTATATCACGATCGCGGTTGGCATCATAATATGATGTTTGTTCATGTCCAATGGAAAAAGTCTGGGGATAAACATTGGTAACAACCATAAGCAGAGAAATAAGAGAAATCAGGGTTAGAAAACGATTGTTATTCATTGGTATGATGTTTATCCCAAACTTTTTATTTTTTCACAAAACGGCTTTTATAATGTTCTGTTTCAATAAAATAAAGTCCGGATGTTAATTCACTTAAATTTATTATTTTTTGAGAAGAATTGCAATTTTCTTCTATTACAATTGCGCCCAGTTGGTTTCTAATACGTAGCATTTCTTCTCCTTCAGGTATGTTAACCCTTATGTGATCTTCAGCAGGATTTGGAAAGACTACCAAAGCATCATCTTTGGTTAAGTTTTGCGTATTTGTTATTGTATACGAAGGTATGTACAGAACCAATTTTCCTGGAGGAGGACTGAATATTTGCCACAAATCCGGAAAATAATGCATGGTTGCAACAACCTCATTGATTCCATTTCCGTCAATATCGATTATTTTTGCCATTCCAAACATTCTTCCTTCGCCCAATACTTCTCTCACAAATGTTCCTCCGGGTTCTTGTCTTAAAAGGAAAAGGTTATCAGCACCATCGCCAGGGAGAACTATATCCGGTAGCCAGTTGCCATCAACATCTCCAATGCTGAAAATGCCGGGAGAACCTTGACTTTCAGGATTTCCAAAGTCGTAACAATCGATGGGGAAGTTTTCATCTATTACAGTTTTTTGCCACTGGTTTGAAGTTGCAGGATCTGCAGGTATTTCAAAATAGAAAATTCCTGATTGGATAGGGTCTCCATTGCCATCAACTAACTCGTTATTGTCCAGATTGTTGTGATTTCCATAAACAAGTTCTTCCTGACCGTCTGCATCAATATCATAAAATTCAATATAATAGCCCAGACCTGTTGTTGCGTCTATGGTATGCATAATCCATTCTCCCTGCCAACTGTTATTTACCGAAGGGGCATTGATTTGTTCCAACCAAACAAGGGAGGCTTTTACAGGAGGACCGAAAAACTGAGATACCACTATATCTTCATCTCCATCGTTATCAAGATCATGCAATTTGATAAAAACACCACCCAGAGAATCACAAATTGTATATCTTTCAAAGTTGCCATTTCCCATGTGCCTGTACCATTCAATATGTTTTTCTGCAAGGGAATAATCATTGTTATTCATTACATTTGCACAGGTTGTTACAATATCAAGTTTTCCATCATTATCCAGATCAAATTGTTCTGCTTCATGCCAGAAAAATTCTGTATTTCCTTTTTCAGTTTCAGGTGTAAAAGCATTCATTTCATTGAAATCAGGGCCTTTTAACCATTGAAAACTACCTCCTTCAGTTCTTAGAAATCCTTGCAGAACCAGAATGTCTTTGTATCCATCTTCATCAACATCAAATGAGAGAGGTGCATTGATAAATGGCAAATTGCTATCCGTTGGCAAAACCATATTTTCTGTCCATGGTGAAGCAATATCGTTATCATATTCAAAATAACGAATAGCTCCTTTTGTAGTGGCCTGGTTAGATGCACTTCCTTCCTCCATTAAGGTTGACATGATGATTTCAGGTTTTCCATCACTGTTTACATCTTTCACATCAATGAATCCAGCTGATTGTTGTGGATCTTTAATGGTAACTTCCTGCCATGATACGTTTGGAAGGTTTTGTCCCTTTGATATATAGCAGACAAATGCCAATACTGTAAAAAGTAGAACTTTTTTCATAGTTTTATTTTTTTATGAATTGTTGAGTGAATGAATGATTATTGCTTTCAATTCTTATGATATAAACGCCTTCGCTAAAACTTGAGATATCAATAGCTTTTTTATTTGTAGCAGTGTATATCAATGAGCCAAGAATATTATAAATTTCAACATTGTTATTACTGCTCTGACATTCAATATTGATAATGTTGTATGCGGGATTTGGATAAACATTAAAATCCTGAGTTTTTGAATACATAGATTTCCCTGAAATGATTCCGCAAGTATTATCAAATTCCTGCGTTGATAAGGGCTGTAAGGCAGTTGTTTTTAGGTTGCTTGCAGCGAAGGGATCATCATAAAATTCACTTAGGAACCAGCTGGTTAAGTAGTGGCGAACGGTTCCCGTTGCATCATCTCTTCCTATGGAACCCACAGGTTGGTCTGCATTTACGTAATCTCCAAAACCCCCATGATCCATTCCTTCAACCAATACCCATGTTTTGCAATCTGAAGCTATAAATGCTTCATAACCTGATACACAATCAGATGCATTGCTGTCATTGTCTTCTGAACCTGCCATATCAAGCACTTTACCTGTGAAGTTCGACATATCATGAGCGCCAATGCCTAACACACCAGGTGATGGATAGGATGCGAAAAGAACAATTCCTTCAACTTCATTTGGGTTTGCATCTATAAAGGCACAGGCA
>PKSZ01000373.1 GCA_002869425.1 Marinilabiliales bacterium | reverse complement strand
TCGTTTCTTATGGCAGGATTTTTAAAGTCTTCGATTGGTAAAAAAGTCGTAATGAGCCTATCGGGTGTATTCTTGATAATGTTTCTGGCAGTTCATTTAACCATAAATTTATTAACGTTGGTTGGCCCTGATACTTTCAATGCCGCTGCTCATTTTATGGGAACAAATCCAGCTATGAAAATATTAGAGCTTGTGCTGGCTCTTGGTTTTTTGTTCCATATTTTATACTCCATTGTTCTAACCATTGGAAATATGAAAGCCAGACCTGTGCGATATAAAGTTGCTACAAGTGGTATCAGTAGTACATGGGCATCCAGAAATATGTTTGTGCTGGGCGCTGTAATATTGTTATTTCTGGTTCTCCATTTGACAAATTATTATATTAAATTCAAGTTCACAGATTTAATTGAATCAGGTAAAGCTACTGAATACGATGTTGTTGTAGCATTGTTTTCAGTTAAGAATTGGTATTATGTATTGATATATATTGTGTGGTTTATATTCCTTGGATTGCATTTGAATAATGCTCTTCGTTCGGCTCTTCATACAATAGGGTTAAATAATAAAGTATGGGAATGTCGTTTGAAAAGACTAAGTGCATTATATGCCATTGTAATTACAATTGGATTTACTTCCATACCAGTATATTTTTTATTACAGGAACTTCTTTAAAGTAAGGCAATTATGACAGTTTTAAAATCTAAAATACCCGAAGGACCAATAGCAGAGAAGTGGTCAAATTATAAGGCGCATCAGAACCTTGTCAATCCTGCAAATAAGAGGAAACTGGATGTAATTGTAGTTGGTACAGGTTTGGCTGGAGCTTCCGCTGCTGCCAGTCTCGGAGAGATGGGATTTAACGTGAAAGTATTCTGCTATCAGGATAGTCCGAGAAGAGCGCATAGTATTGCTGCTCAGGGAGGTATCAATGCTGCTAAGAATTATCAAAATGATGGTGATAGTATTTATCGTTTGTTTTATGATACAGTAAAAGGTGGTGACTATAGGGCAAGAGAGGCAAATGTATACCGACTTGCTGAGGTAAGTAATAATATTATCGATCAATGTGTGGCACAAGGCGTACCATTTGCAAGAGATTATGGTGGGTTATTGGATAATCGCTCATTTGGTGGAGCGCAGGTTTCCAGAACTTTTTATGCCAAAGGTCAAACAGGTCAGCAATTATTGTTAGGGGCATACAGTGCATTAAACAGGCAAATTGCCAAAGGTACTGTCAAGGTTTATTCTCGTACTGAGATGCTAGACCTTGTGATTGTAGATGGAAAAGCAAGAGGAATTATTACAAGAGATCTAGTCGATGGAAATATAGATAGGCATTTTGGACATGCTGTTGTGATTGCTACCGGTGGATATGGAAATGTCTTCTTTTTATCTACAAATGCAATGGGATCAAATGGAAGTGCTGCATGGCAATGCTACAAGAAAGGTGCATTTTTTGCAAATCCTGCTTTTATGCAAATTCATCCCACATGTATACCTGTGCATGGCGATCAGCAATCGAAGCTAACATTGATGAGTGAAAGTCTTAGAAATGACGGCAGAATTTGGGTTCCAAAGAAAAGGGAAGACGCAGAAAAGATTCGTAATGGCCAGCTAAAACCGACCGATCTTAAGGAAGAAGATAGAGACTATTATTTGGAAAGAAGGTATCCTGCATTCGGAAATCTTGTACCAAGAGACGTTGCATCAAGAGCTGCTAAAGAACGCTGTGATGCTGGATTTGGAGTAGGTACAGGTTTTGCTGTGTATTTGGATTTTTCTGATGCAATCAACCGGTTGGGTAAAGATGCGGTTGAAGCAAGATATGGGAACCTGTTCCAGATGTATGAAAAAATTACAGATGAAAATCCGTACCAAACGCCAATGATGATATACCCCGCAACTCATTATACAATGGGAGGCATTTGGGTTGATTATGAACTAATGACCACAGTAGAAGGTTTATTTGCGATTGGCGAATGTAACTTCTCAGATCATGGAGCCAATAGATTGGGTGCTTCTGCCCTGATGCAAGGTCTCGCTGATGGCTATTTTGTATTGCCATATACAATTCAGAATTATCTTTCTGACGAGATCAGAACAGAGAGAATGAAGACTGATCTTCCAGAGTTTGATCAGGCAGAAAAGGAAGTTAAGGAAAGAATTGATAAGTTGATGTCTGTTAATGGAAAACGTTCTGTGGATTCATTCCATAAAGAACTTGGAAATATTATGTGGGACAATGTTGGAATGGCTAGAAATGAAGGAGGTTTAAAGGAAGCATTTGGGAAGTTTAATAAATTGAGAGAAGAATTCTGGAAGGATGTTAGAATTCCGGGAGGAACCAATGAGGTGAATCAGGAGTTGGAAAAGGCATTACGTGTAGCCGATTTTATTGAAATGGGTGAACTTATAGCCCAGGATGCGCTGCAAAGAGATGAATCTTGTGGAGGTCACTTTAGAGAAGAACATCAGACTGAAGAAGGCGAGGCAAAAAGAGATGATGATCAGTTTACATTTGTAGCTGCATGGGAATATAAAGGTGATGGACAGAAAGCTGAATTGCATAAAGAAAAGCTTGAATATAAGTATATTGAACTCAAACAACGGAATTATAAATAGTCATTAATTAAAGATTATGGATCTAACTTTAAAGATTTGGCGTCAAAAGAATGCAAAAGCACAAGGAGCTTTTGAAACCTATAAAGTAACAAATATCTCACCTGATACTTCTTTCCTCGAAATGCTGGATATTTTAAATGAACAGCTTGTAAATGATGGAAAAGAGCCGGTGGCATTCGATCATGACTGTCGTGAAGGTATATGTGGAACATGTAGTTTATATATAAACGGCCGTCCCCATGGACCGGATGAAGATATTACCACATGCCAGCTTCACATGAGAAAATTCAATGATGGCGATACAATTACTATTGAACCTTGGCGGGCAGGACCATTTCCTGTTATAAAAGATCTAATGGTCAATCGTCGTGCGTTTGATGAAATATTGCAGGCCGGTGGTTTTGTTAGTATTAATACAGGGGGTGTTCCGGATGCCAATGCAATCCCAATAGGTAAAGTAGATGCTGATGAAGCTATGGATGCAGCTACTTGTATTGGTTGTGGTGCTTGTGTTGCTGCTTGTAAAAACAGTTCAGCGATGTTATTTGTAGCTGCCAAAGTGTCTCATTTGGCGATGTTGCCACAAGGTAAAGTTGAGGCCAGGACGAGAGCATTAAATATGATTGCTAAAATGGATGAACTGGGCTTTGGAGCTTGTACAAATACTGGTGCATGTGAATTTGAATGTCCGAAAGGCATATCTACAGATTATATAGCGCGATTGAATAGGGAGTATTTGAAGACAACCATTACATCTTAAATAGTATTGATTCGATATATTGGAGGGTGGCGTAAGCTGCCCTTTTTGGTTTTAGATATGGCATGGAGAAATGAACAAGCTCTTGTTTATAAAAAAGATACGAAGGTATTGTAGTCATGTGCCTGTATTGTATCTTCGCTTAAACGCTTAGTATACAATTAATAAACGTATTTTTATGCCATACAGACGCCTACCAAATACAGATAGAGCAAGAGTTAGAGCATTGTCTACTGCAATGGAAATGGGGAAAATTGTTTCTCCTATAGAATTACCGTTTTCACAGGGAACACTACAAAAAATAAAGTATTTTCTTCCTGTATTTGAGCAAACAATGATTCAGCAACAGCAGGCATTTAGCAATCAGGTTTCAAGAAGTAAAGATTATCTGGATTTGTATAGAAAGGCAAAGTTGTATATTTCTCATTTTATACAAGTGTTGAGTATGGCAGCTATTAGAGGTGAGATTCCTGCTCAAGTGAAAGAATTATATGGGTTAAATCCCAATACGAAAAGAGTTCCTACACTTGGAACAGAAGAGTCTGTTATCAAGTGGGGTGAACGAATTATTAAAGGAGAAACAGAAAGATTATCAAAGGGTGGAAATCCAATGACAAATCCAACAATAGCTTTGGTTAAGGTTAGGTATGAAAAATTTGTTGAATCTTACAGATCGCAGAAATCTTTGCAGGACATTAATGCAAGAG
>PKSZ01000251.1 GCA_002869425.1 Marinilabiliales bacterium | reverse complement strand
TCATTTGATTTTCAATTACCAATATGAGCATTGCAATTTCATGACTTTTGAGTCCTTCTCTATCAGCAATAGGAGCTGAACTGATAGCTTTAACAGTTTTTGTCTTACTGATATATGCATTTATCTTTCTAGTAATTGTATCCTCTAATGATTCAAAATCACTCTTTGAGCTTGTTTTATAAGTAATTATATGCCTATGCTGTATGTCAAATGGGAATTTCCCTGTTCGTTCATCTGAACAAACCATTACCACATCTTTGTCGCAAGCAAATGCATATCCAAGTTCATACCAGACGTTTGGGTTATCAGTAGTTATTTCAGCAAAACAAATTTGTGCTTCAAATATGTTTTTTTCAATCTCATCAATTGGTATTCTAACGCTTAAATCTTTGTCAATTCGATAAGCTTCAAATCCAGATTTTTCAATTGCGGGTTTAAAAATATCTTCAAATCTTTTATCGAACTTGCTGTTATCGAAAGGCTGAATTACAAAACATTTTTCCATTTAATTTATTTTTAAAAGATAAGTTAAAAAGGTAATCTAATATTGACAGGCGTAAAATTATATAATTGTGATTTTAAAATAGGATTCCGAAATCCTAAACTCAGAATCGTCTGTCTATAAATGTTTTCATAGCGAGAACTTATTCTAGGATCAAACATTATGTCATCAATAAGATTATTTGGATTAATACTAAAATGCTTTATATCATTTTGTATATCAGGAGAAGAAGAATCAACACTATATAACAATCTAATTTCTTTTTCATGCTCAAACTCTATCCTTTTTATTAATTGAGCTTCAACCAAACCTTGTCCAGTCGTATCTTGAACAATTGAACCAATATAATTCGGATCGGAAAAAAGAGAGCCAATATTCTGTACAGTATCATATTGCACTTTACCTATAAATGAAGTTGTTAATGTAGAATAACTACTATTATCAAAAATCACATCAAATAATTTTCTAACTGTAGTTTTAATTCTAACACCATTTTTGCTGTAAGAATAAATTCTCCAAAACGCATCTGTTTCGGGATATAGTGTCCAGCATTGTCCAAATATCTGTTCTTGTAAGTCTTTTAAATTAACAGGTGTCCCATTCAGCATTGAAGCGTTACATTTCAAAAGAAAATTTTCATATGGGTCTTCCCACATTCTTGTCTTAACCAATGTCAGATTATTAGTATTAAGCATTTCCAATAGAGACTCAAATGGAAATATTCGATATATTGGTAAATCAAGCTCATTATCATCAAAATGAAGATAATTTCTTCTTTTGAAGTTAGCTACTTCTCTTTCAATTTCTTGTTGTGTCATATTATGTCCTTTTTAATAGTTGGTAACGGTCAAAGCTAAAAATACGTATTTGCTGCGGAGCAAGCAAATATGATTTTTAGGTTTTGTTAGAGCCCTTTAGCTACTCTTTCTTTTCAATAAATTATCTTTTAATTCAAAAACACTCTAAATCTTTAATCCCAAAACAATTATATCATCAATTTGTTGATATTTTACACCTTCATTGACCCAATCATCATATGCTTTTTCAAGCTGATTGTGTTGTTCTGACATTGGCAGGTTGCAATTTTTTTCAATAAGATCGCTGAAACGTTTCATCATGAATTTCTGGCCTTTGGGTCCACCAAACTGATCTGCATAACCGTCAGAAAACATATATAATTGTGAGGGTTCGGCAGTAGAAAATTTATGATCTGTAAACTTTGTTTCAATATCCTTTAACTCAATCTGACCTACCGAAAAAACATCACCATTTATCCGAATCAGTTGATTATTCTGAACCAAGAATGCATAATGATTGGCAATTGCAACTATAAGCTCTTCTTTTTGTCTGTTAATACAGCATAGGCTAATATCCATACCATCATCTCGCTGATCTTCTGTAGTAGCACCTTGCTTTAGACTTTCAAGCACTCCATTATGTAGTTCTTTAAGAATTGCTGCAGGGCTTTTAATTTTACGACTTTTTACAATTTCATTGAGCAATGTATTGCCTATCATGCTCATAAATGCTCCCGGAACTCCATGTCCTGTGCAATCTACAGCCGCCAGATAAATTCTGTTGTCAACTTCAGCAAACCAATAAAAATCACCACTAACTATGTTTCTTGGTTTAAAGAGTATAAAATAATCATTTAAATATTGATTCAGTGTTTCTATTGAAGGAAGTATTGCTTCCTGGATCAGCTTTGCATATTTAATACTGTCAGTAATATGGGTATTTTTCTTTTCAAGCACTTCATTTATTTCTGCAAGTTGGTCTTTCTGTGCAGAAATCTCTTCATTCTGTGTTTGGATCTCATTTTTTTGTTCCTGTAATATGTAGTTTTTTTGTTCAATTCTTTGCTTCTGCATAGCGAGAATTTTGTTTGCTTTTTTCTTTTGAAGAAACAACCTGAAAAGAAGAATTGAGAACGTCAAAATTATTATCAACCCAATAATAAAAGAAGATATTACTGTTTTTTGTCTTTGATTTTCTACTTCTTGATTCTCAGCCTGATATTTTATAATTCTTTTTTCCTTTTCCAGATTATTGATTTGCAATTCTTTTTTCTCTGTCTGATATTTTACATCCATCTCCGTTAATGCATCTGTCTTTACTTTTGAGAACAGGCTATCGTTAATTTCTATGAATATATTAGCATAATTCAAGGCATTTTTATATGTTTCAGCAGCAAGTACTGGTCTCTTCATATCTAAAGCAGAAGTTCCAAGTTTAGCATAAGCCTCTTTTAATACATATGAAGCAGCTTTAATTAAATGTAGTGCCTCTATTTCCTTTGCTAGTTTGTATTGTTCGAGTCCATATTCAACTGCTCTATTAAGATATATATTTTTTTGATTTTCAATAAATGTGACTGAATCTGATAAGGTAATACTAATCGTAGCAAGATTATTATACACATTTGCTATCCCATATTTATCTCCGAGGAGTTTTTTTATTTTTAAAGACTTATTATAATACGTCAAAGCATCATCATAATTCCCTAGGTTTCTATGAACGTACCCAATATTGTTATAGCAATAGGACATTTCTTTTCTATCTTTTAATTTCTTATTTATTTCTAAAGATTTGTGATAATATTCCAAAGCCTTTGCATAATTTTCCATATTAACCATTACATTTCCGATATTTAGGTAACATGCTGCAATCCCTTCTTTATGATCCAACTCTTCTTCAATTTTTAATGATTTGAGAAAATATTCTAAGGCCTTATCATAGCTTTCCTGGTAATAGTAAATATATCCGATATTTAGGTAGCATGCTGCTATCCCTTCTTTATGATCCGACTCTTCTTCAATTTTTAATGATTTATGGTAGTATTCAATGGCCTTATGATAGTTCCCCTTTTCCATGTGTATAATACCTATACGTCGATAACAATTAGATACTCCTATTTTACCAATCTTCTCTTTTGCTTCAGTTCCTGATGCAACAAGTTCTTCATATATGATTAAAGATTCAAAACAGGATTCTAGTGCTTTGTCAAAGTTTCCCAGATCGATGTGAACTCTTCCTCTATTTAATAAAGATTCAGCTTTAAGATCGACAAGCTTATATTCTATAATGTTGGAGTTAATTGTACCTGATTTGCGATTAGGGATGTTTCCTATGGCAATATCTACCATTTCAGTAGCCTTAGTATAATAATAAATTGCAGTATCTGGGAAATCATCCTCACAAATATATCCAATATCAATATAAGCCTGGACCCGCAATGTATCGTGTTTTGCTTGCTTAAAGACATTTAACAAACTGTCAACCTTGGTCTGGGTTTCTAAAGATAAAGCCAGATTATTCAATTCCTGTCCGTAAATGTTAAAAGAACAGATTGATAACAAGACTGCTACTATTATTTTATAATGCTTCATGTTTGTTCTTATAACAAAGATAACTTTTTTTTTGGGGATTAATTTTGCTATTTTTTTACTCTTAATTTATTGAATTCAGGCTCCGCAAAATGGGCTATGGGCTCTAACGTTCGCGTGTAAGCACAAACCCGGAGGGTTGAGTTTACACGCTGTTGGGCAGTCGAACCCATCTTTACATTTCGTTAGCTTTGATAATTATTATCT
>PKSZ01000559.1 GCA_002869425.1 Marinilabiliales bacterium | reverse complement strand
TCAGCCTTAAACCAATATAGTCCCATTGTTTTCTTGCATGAGTTTGGGCATGCCTTTGCAGGTTTGGGTGATGAGTATTACGATTCAGAAGTAGCATATGAAGATTTTACGCCCAAAACGATAGAACCCATAGCACCCAACTTAACTACTCTGGTTAATTTTGAAGCAAAATGGAAACATTTGGCAGATGATGTACCCATTCCTACTCCAGATGATAAAAGGTACAGGAATAAAACAGGTGCTTTTGAGGGTGGAGGTTATGAGTCAAAAGGAGTCTACAGACCTGAGTACAATTGTTATATGAAGGCCTTAAATGCAGGAAAATTCTGTAAGGTCTGCTCTGATGCTATTGAGAAAACTATACAGTATTATTGCAATCAGAAGATTACCGATTAGGGCAGCAGATGCAATTTTAATTCTCCTATTCCTTTCGTAATTTCAATCCATTTCTCAATATTCAATTCGAATGAAATGTAATTGGCTGTATCTATGCTTATTCTACTGTTGAGAATATAGGATGAAAGGTAACTGATGGTTGGATTATGACCACATATTAATAGATTGTTACAATTATCTGGTTGATTGTGAATTAATTCCAATAGGTCTTGGATGTCAGCTTCATAAATAATATCCAGGAATTGAACTCTTCCGTGCCAATTGCAACTTTCCATCAATATTTTTGTTGTTTGCCTGGTTCGCTGTGCAGAACTTGCAAGAATCAGATCGGGTGAAAGTTGTTGATTGCTTATTTTACAAGCTAATGATTGAATTTCGGAGATACCCTGTTCAGATAGACATCTGTTAAAGTCGCTATTGTCCTCACTGCTAAAACCAGCATGTGCGTGTCTGAGAAGATGAATTGTTTTCATAATAAAAATGCCCCGAAGGGCATTTTGTTTAACTTTTTAACCACATATTAGCTTCTTCTGTCGAGTCAAAATACCTCAATTGTATTTTATTGCTATCTGCTTCTTTTTTGATGTTGTTTATGTAAAACTTTTTAAATGCGTCCTGATCCATAATCACTGCAATTCTTCTTAAACCATTAGCGACAGCTTTTGGAATCATTTCTTCCTGTAACCATTTTGAGCTTGCCGGACCTACCACTCCCTGAAGTCTAATATCAGAGAGCCAATTTGTTGCTTTATGTTCTACAAGATAGTCGTGACCCATTATAAATGCTTGCTTGTATGATTCCGGATCTTGTGGCTTTTGCCATATTAATTCAATCGCATTGGTGTCTTCATTGAAATTAATGTGTACTTTTTCTAACTGTTGTAATACTTTCATTGCAAATTTTTGGTTAATTAGTTATAAGTTTAAGGTCATTAAGATATAAAAATAACAAAAAGGAAACATAAATGAACGGTACTTCAGCAATAAAAGTTATAAAATGGAATTTTATTTCTGTTTTGTTTCTACTGGCATTTGGTAGTGGAGTGTGTGCTCAAAATGACACAATAAGCTCTGCTGTTCAGAGTATTACGCGAGATGAATTGTTTAAACATATAAACTATCTGGCAGATGATGATTTGAAAGGCAGAGATACTGGAGAAAGGGGACAAAGAGTAGCAGCTTTGTATATTGCTGGTGAATTCAGAAAAAGCAATTTGGAAAGGGCTTTTGGAGATAAAGAGGTTGAGGGTTATTTCCAGAGGTTTACCATGGTAAATAGAGATTTTGGATTTTTCTATGCTATGTCAAGAAAAAAATATAGAACAAATTATTCAGGTATTATTTATAAAGGTGCTTCAGGTACATCCACAAAACAGTGGGTAGAAACCAATCCTGTTTTTATTGGTTCCACAGGGAATCCTGATTATTCTAAATGCAATAAGGAGGCTGCATTATTGGTCACGGAAGGTAATCGTAGTTTAAATGCAATGATTGATTCATTAGGAGAATTAACAAAAGTTCGGTTGCTATTTATAGCAGTAAATGATAAAAAGTTATTCACAGAGCTGGAAGCAAATTATTGGTCACTAGAGAGATTTCAGCTTGAATCTGACTATAAGAAGCTCCTTGATCATAATGTTTTACTGAGAGATTATTTCTCTTTTCGTAATGATAGCATTAGCCTCGTATTATTATCTCAAAAAGTAACTAAGGATTTGATTGGTTTCAAGACAAAAGATCTTCTTAAAAAGGCAAAGAAATCAGAGAATTTGGGTGAGCAAATTGCTGAGGATAGTATCTGGTCCTACTACAAAGGTATGGATACACTTAAAGTGAAGCTTACAGAAAATGTTGGAACCATTGTTAAAGGAACTGAATTTCCTGACGAACTTGTTGTTATTACAGCACATTACGATCATATTGGATGGAGAGATACAAGTAACTATAATGATAGTGTTGTTATTTATAATGGTGCGGATGATAATGCATCAGGTACTTCAGCATTGATTGAGATAGCAAAAGCTTTTCAATATTTGGCAGATCAGGGTATCAGGCCCAAAAGATCTGTTTTGTTTCTCCCTGTTACTGCGGAAGAAACAGGGTTGAATGGCTCTCGGTATTATGTGCAGAATCCTTTATATCCCATGGATTCTACAGCAATGGTTATTAACATGGATATGATTGGCAGAAGGGGCTACTTAATGCGAAAGGGCAAAAAGAAGGTTTACGCCGCTGCATTTCAATCTCTGGAAAAGAAAAGCAAAGATTTAAATAAAAAGTATGATAAGAAAAACAAGGATATTATAGTAGATTACAGGCCTGGATTAATTCGTAAACTGTTGTGGAAAAAAGGTTCAGATCAATATTCATTTACAAAGAAATGTGTTCCGGCTATTGCATATTTTACAGGTTTACACAAAGATTACCATAAATCAACTGATACAGCCGAGAAAATAGATTATGATAAGCTGCTTGATATTACCCGGCATGTCTTTTTAGTTGCCTGGGAAGTTGCCAATAATACAGAAGATTTTCCTATAAACCGGGAATAACTACTCAATGAGTTTTTCCAGGTCTGAAAGACTGTTGTAACCGGTAGTTTTTTTATAAATACTACCATTCTTATACACGATAATTGTAGGTACAGAACTTACATTCTGTTGTTTTGCAAATTCTTTATTTTCATCAATATTGATTTTTAGAATCTTTAAATTGTTCGTGTGTTTATTCTCAAGACTATCCATAGTGGGGAGCATCTTTTTGCAGGGGGCACACCATGGCGCATAGTAATCAACCAATACTACTTTGTTTTCCTGAATAATTTTATCAAATATGCTTTTGTTTATTTCTTCTTTTTTAGCCTGGGCTACGTTTTGAGAGGCTACTAATTTGTATCCGGCTTTATACCAGGCAATTATTCCGGGCTGTAGATTGTATATTTTTTTAAACCCCATTTTTTCCATATACATTGCTGCTTGTCTGCTTCTACTACCAGTAAGACAATATATGTATACAGGTTTTTCTTTGTTTATTTTATTTACTTTTTCCACAAATTGAGGATCTGTAATGTTGATGGCAAGTGTTCCTTCAATATGAGCACCAGCTACTTCTCTTGGAGTTCTAACATCCAGTACTGTTCCTTTGCCTTCATCTACCAACTTCTTAAATGTTGCGGCATCAACATGTTCTGTTATTTGCGCATTTACTGTTAAAAAAGTTATATATGTGATAAAAAATAAAATGCTCTTTTTCATTATTCGTAATTTATAAATACAAATATATACATAAATAAATATGACTCAATTCAAATTGCATTTGGTTTTTAATTATTTCGTTTTTTCTCATCAGGTCATAATTATTGTATTACATTTGATTTGTGCAAATACAATAACATGGAAATAACAAGTAGATCAGTATTACAAATATTAAAGATTATTTCCTCAGTTTTGTTTGATAATGATTACTCTAATCATTTTGTTTTAATGCATTTGTACATATTCTCCGAGTTATAAGGTCTGTTAATTGCTTCTGGATTAATTGTTAGTATTTCCTTATAACATATTTTGATGAATACATATTTTTCATTTCTAAACTAATTTATAGAAATCAACCAACAGCAGATGGGCTTGTCTTATAACGAGCTTAACTGGATTACCTATGTAAAAGCGCTGGAAGCAGAAAGTACAAGGGAATGTATAATCC
>PKSZ01000684.1 GCA_002869425.1 Marinilabiliales bacterium | reverse complement strand
GGCTCATAAACATTACCTGAAAACCTATTGCACCTGCTATTGGTAAAATTGTATTAATATTTACTTCTTCGCCAAGGCTTAACATCTCAACAATCATAAGGACATTGATTCCAATAAAAACCAATAATTGTATTAAAAGCAGTATTACTGCTGTTTTAATACTCTTTGGTTGCGAATCCTGTTCATTTTTATAGAGTTCAGAATTCTTACTGATTTTCATCACTTTTCCATTGCCTCTTTTGAGCCATACAAACTCATTATCTTCCTTTACTATTTTTCCGTACTTCTGTAATTTTTCTGAGTGATTATCAACAGTTGTTTTTACATTCTCTTCTTTCCTTTTTTCAGTATTCTGTTCATTAACAATTGGCAACTTAAAGCCACAATTATTACAAAACTTCGCATCAGCAGGAAGTTTATTGCCACATTCTGTACAAAAGTTATTCATCTTAAATATTCTATGGTTATAAGGAATTTTGAAAATAAAATTAATCCTTTCTGAGAAAATAATCAAAATGATACCTGCAAAACCGTAAAAAAAGTAGTTATCCGGTAACTTAATCTCAAAGTTGACAATAACATACTTGCTTGACTATTGCAATGGGGTTCTTCCTTAAGAACAAGATATCAGAAGCTGATAATATAACGAATCTGGGTTATCTACATTCTCATTTTCATAATTTTCTATCTTTTAGTACATTTAAGCATATGTTAAGAGCTTTTTTTACGATTATAATTACATTGTTTATTATCTATGTTTTTGCTCAGAAACAAAGAATAATAGACTCACTAAAAAGTGTAATTGCAGATGTTGAAGACAATTGTGATGGGCCCTGTTTGAGTGATACAGTAAAAATGGTAGCATATTTAGAATGGGGAGAATTAATTTATACTAAAGATCCCGATTCTGCACTTATCCTGTGGCAAAAAGCAAAAGACATCGCAAATGCATGCATCCAAAGCAAAGATCAAAGCTTACATACCACAAATTTGCAAATGCATCTGGCTTCTGCCTTAAATAATATCGGATACATATACAAGTTTAAAACCAAATACGCTGAAGCACTTCAATATTACAAAGAAAGCTATCTTATTCGTAAAAAGATTGATGATAAAAAAGGAATGGCCAGTTCATTAAATAATATAGGTATTGTATACAGAATACAAGGGGATATTGATAAAGCTCTTGATTCATATAACAAAAGTTTGTATTTGAGAGAAAAGACAGGCGATATAAAAGGAATGGCATACAATTACAACAGCATAGGAAAGTTATACAATAAAACAGGAAATATTCCTAAAGCACTTTACTACTACAACAAGAGTTTAGAAATTAGAATTGGGATGGAAGATAAAAAAGGTCTGGTTGCATCCTTCGTAAATATTGGCCTGCTTTATCAAAATCAGGGAGAAATAGCCAAAGCAATGGACTGTTACTTAAAATGTATAGCCATCTGTGAAGAAATAGAAGATAGGATTATTTTGTCTAAATCTTATAACAACATTGCAATGGTGTATTACAATCTGGGAAATATATCAAAGTCTTTAGAATATTTTGACAAGAGCTTGCTGATTAAAAAAGAATTGGGAGACAAAGAAGGCATAAGCACTGTTTTTAACAATATTGGATATATATATTACAATCAGGGAAATGTAAAAAATGCATTGGAATATTATAACAAAAGCTTGGCAATACGAAAAGAAACCGGCAATGAAAAGGGAACTGCCACTTTATTTAATAATCTGGGCTCCTTATACATAGAAAGCAATGACACCCTTAAGGCTCTGGAATATTTTAACAAGAGTCTGAACATTCGTGAAAAGATTGGAGATAAAAGTGGGTTTGCAAATTCTCTAAACAATATTGGATACATATATTATGAAGACCATCAATTCATTAAAGCTTTAAATTATTTTAACAAAAGTTTAATAATCAGAGAAGAAATGGGTAATAATGAAGGTATTGCATCTTCCATGTTTAATATTGGAAATGTATATCTATACAAATCATTACAAGACGGTAAATATCTTCAAAAATTAGAGGAATTTGCTAACAGGGGTTACAATATCAGCATGGAGCTCAAATTTCCCTCTAAAATGCAAAATTCAGCAGCACTAATGCGTAATTATTATGTACTAACTAATAATTTTAATGATGCAGATCGCTTTGCAAAAGAAATACTTCAATCAATCAACCGAACAGTATTTGCAAACTTTGCCACACTTTCGGAATCGGGACAGGAAAAGTTCTATTCAACTCTGGCATCTGATTATATGGATTTTTACTCATATTGTTTATTCAGAAAAGAAACAAATTCATCCATTACCGATTATGCCTATAACATAACACTTCAGAACAAGGGATTATTGTTGAAATCATCAACAGCATTAAGAAATAATATCCTCAATTCCAAGGATACGGTTTTAATTGACAACTACTATAAATGGCTTCATCTTAAAAAACAAATAGCCAAAAAATATAGCACTGGACAAACTACAGATTCTCTTGAAAAACTTGCCAACAAATATGAAACAGAACTTGTTAAATATTCAAAAATATTTTCCAATTATAATAATCTCAAACAATCCACCTGGAAAAACGTTCAAAAGAGCTTGAAGCCGGGAGAGGCTGCCATCGAATTTGTTCATTTCAATTTTAAGGATTACACAAAAGATGTTTTTTGGGAATTTACGGACTCTATTCTATACTGTGCTTTGGTTTTAACGCCGGAATCAAAACATCCTGAAATGATTCCTCTTTTTGAGGAAAATGAATTACAGGATTTACTTTCTCAATATGAGGGAAATAACTACCAGTATATTAGCAAGCTATATGGGAGTAGTAATACTCATAAAAGAGAATTATATGATTTGATATGGAAGCCACTTGAAAACACATTAGAAGGAATAAATACAGTTTATCTTTCGCCATCTGGTTTGTTACATAAGATTAGTTTTGCAGCATTGGCTATAAATCATAATGTATACTTGTGTGATAAGTACAAAATACAAATGAAATCAAGTACATCCTGTATTGTTTATCCTGAAACTACTTTCATAAATAAGAATATGTCTACTACTATTTTTGGGGGTGTAAAATACAGTACAGATAGCACTCAGTATGAATTGTGGAAATACCTGAACGGAACGAAAACTGAAACAGAGAAAATTGAAAAGTTGTTTTCTTCACACAAGCTACAGGTTCATTATTATACCAATGAAAACGCATCTGAAGAAGAATTCAAAGAAATTGCTTCCAATAGTAATATTCTTCATATCTCAACGCATGGCTTTTTCTTTCCAGATCCAGTCAATAAAACAACAGCTATTGATAAAAACGATACATCATATCAGACTAATGTTTCAAGAAACAGCCAATACAGATATGGTTATGCTTTTGTAAAACAAAAAAATCCACTTATGCGTTCTGGTCTTGTTTTGGCAGGAGGTAACAATGTGTGGAACAACAACTCCAGCTATAACTATGATCAGGAAGACGGAATTCTAACTGCACAGGAAGTATCAAATATCGATCTGCGAAATACCGACCTGGTGGTAATGTCTGCTTGTGAAACAGGATTGGGAGATGTTAAAGGTTCAGAAGGTGTTTATGGTCTTCAAAGAGCGTTTAAGATAGCTGGTGCAAAATATATCATTATGAGTTTGTGGCAGATTGCAGACAAAGAAACGGAAGAATTTATGACTGGTTTTTATACTCACTTACTCGACATTAAAAATGTTAATGAAGCTTTTACACGGGCACAACAGGAAATGAAACAAAAATATGATCCATATTACTGGGCCGCTTTTGTACTGATTGAGTAAAGTGCTTTGGATATTGAAACTTCAGTGAAAATGAGCATCGTTTATATTGGTTGAATATTCAACCACATGTCCATACAAGAAAAGCCCCTATTTCTAGGATCTTTGTGATCCTTCGCAGATTATTAAATGATCAGCATTGACTCCGAGGTCAAAATCAAAACAGCAATGCTATCGCATTGATTACCATTCGCTACAAAACAAAATGAGCAAGCTCTTTTGTTTGCTTGCTCATCGTAATTCTTCAGTTTTGATTCTCTAGTGATCCTTCGCAGATTCGAACTGCGGACCTCTTGCCTGTCAAGCAAGCGCTC
>PKSZ01000405.1 GCA_002869425.1 Marinilabiliales bacterium | reverse complement strand
GCATGGTTTAATCATTCCGTTTGAAGTCAATCTCAACCTATTACACACAGCACAATTGCCTCCATCTCCCCCATCAACAATTGAAAAATCACCTGTTTTCAAATCCATCCTATGAATATATCGAACAGCAAGATCGTTTCTCGCTCCAAAATCCGAAACTTCCCGCGCATCTTCCTCATCAGAAGATTTAAAAACAACGCAATTAAGTTTTATCGGTAAAAGGCCATGTAGTTTTGCCGCTTCAATACCATCAAATACTTTTTGAATATCTCCACCTCTTGTAATATCCCTGTATTTATCCGGGTTCATTGTATCCAGGCTAATATTTACTCTTTTCAATCCTGCATTTTTCAATCTTTCAGCATATTTGGACAATAAAATTCCATTGGTTGTCATTGCCAAGTCTTTTACTCCCTCAATACCAGAAAGCAATCGCACCAATTCTACAATACCTCTTCGAACCAATGGTTCACCACCGGTTATTCTGATTTTGTTAATGCCTTTTGAAACTCCAAACTTTACAACCTCTACTATCTCTTCAAAAGAAATAACATCACAATTATTTATCAAAGGTACTCCCTCTTCGGGCATACAATATTTACACCTAAGATTACACTTATCTGTTACGGAAATTCTCAGGTAATTAATTTCCCTGTTATATCTGTCTAACATGAACCAATTCTCCCTTTTTAACTTCCATCTTTCCAATGGGTACAGCGATCATTCCATTAGCATAAGAATATGATGCAATATGAGCCGAACCGTGATACTCAATTGGCTGAACAGTTCCCTTTTCTGTTATCACAACAGGAATCCACGATTGTCTCTTAGCCTTTTTTCTTCTATAATCAACCTCCATAGGCAACATTATATTCAGTGGTTTATGCTCTACGCCCATTAGTTTGTACAAAAGCGGCCTTACAAGTAATTCAAACTGAACAAATGAAGAAACCGGATTCCCAGGTAATCAAAAACAATACTTTTTATAAATCACTCCAAATGTAGTTGGTCGTCCAGGCTGCACTGCCACACTATCAAAAAGAATTTCATTATTTGTTCGCTCCATAATTTTTGGAACAAAGTCATAATCACCCATAGAAACACCACCGGTCATCAACACAACATCATTTTCAATCAAAGCTTCAACCAATGTGTTGTAAGTGGCATCTTCCGTATCTTCAACTATACCATAATATTTAGGCTGACCACATGCTGACTTTACCTGAGCTACTAATTGATAACCATTACTATTTCTTATTTTTGAAAGTCCGGGTGTTTCATAAGGCTCGACCAGTTCACTGCCTGTAGTAATAATACCAACTTTGGGTTTCCTGAAAACAATTGGTTTTACAGCACCAACAGAAGCTAAAATTGCAATATGCTTGGGCGCAATCAGCGTTCCTTCCTTTAACACAAGATCATCAACAGAAACATCTTCGCCCGTATAACATATATTTATATTTGTGTTTTCCTGAACAAACCGAACCTTCCCCTCATCAGTAAGCTCTGTGTGCTCAACCATTATTACACAATCTGCTCCTTCAGGAACAGGTGCGCCTGTCATAATTTTTGTACACTCACCTTCTCCCACATTTTTTGCAGGTGTATCACCCGCTGCAATTACCTCAATAATTGTCATCTCTTTATCCAAATCAGCCTTTCTACAGGCATAACCATCCATTGCTGATTTATTGAAAGGAGGCATATCAATATCGGAAACAATATCTTCTGCCAAAACCCTACCCAATGCGTGATCGATATCAACACCTTCTTTTTCAAGAACATGTGCCGACTTCATAACAAGATCATATGCTTCTTCTGAGGAAATCATAGTATTATTGTTGAATTAACAGATGCAAAGGTAAATAAATTTACTGCTTCAAAGCTTTGTCGAGATAAGAGTATATTTTCCCTTTTATTACTGAAGCTTTTGAACTATCTGGTAAAGATTGAATTAACCTGTTCAATAAATCTAAATCTTTTAATATTATAAAGGAACCCCGGTAATTTAAATCAAAAATCCATCCCAGTAGCAAAACTTTAAAATCAGTTATGGTTTTCATAGCTTCCTTATCCGGAAGCCTTTCGTGTATTACGTCATCAAAGATTTCTTCCGAAATTTTTTCACTTTCCTCCAATCCAAGATGAACAATCTTTTTTGTAAACAGATTCTTTTCTTCAAAACTATCAAGCATTACCGGATAAACATCGATTTTATCCGAATCCCGCAACAATTTGATATAAGGATATGCATCCTTCAATAAACCTGAAGGAATAAATTTTTTGTTATGATATTTAACTGACAATAAAAAAATCTGTTCCTCTATTTCTGAAAGTTCAGAAAGAACACCCTCTTGTTTGATAACTTCATAGCCCAAATCACCATGATCTACTGAATCAGAATCCTTAAAAGTACCATATTCAAACAACTGTCTGTATCGTCCGATATCATGATACAAACCAATAGCACTTGCCAAGCACTTATCAAATTCATAACCTGATTCATGGTCGATATCTATAATTTCAATCATTCTGTTTTTAACCCTAAAAGAATGGTCGAATTTTATCCTCAATCCTCCTTCAAGCTTAGCAGATTTAAGAAAATAAGGCTCTGCATATTCTATATATTTCTGCTCAAACATCCTGTACTCTTCTGCCTTCATCATCCTATATTTTCTTATAAATTCTTTTTCAGCTTACTTATTTTTTGTTGAAAATCAATAAAAGCTGTATTAACATATGATTTGCTTGACAAATAAAACTCTTCATAAGCATCAACCAAAATTCTCCCTTCTTTCGAGAGAGTTGTTCTTCCTCCCTGACTACCACCTCTGTATTTTTCAACCAATTTAACACCCAGGGAATTTTCTGCCTTATTTAAACTTCCCCAGGCTTTCCGATAACTAACACCCAACTTCTCCACTGCAGCACTCAACGATCCTTCTTCATCAATGGTTTTTAACAACAACCACCTTCCGTTTCCCATAATATCATCGCCTGAATCAGAAGCAATCCAAAGCTTTATACGTGCAAACAATTCCATAGTCGTATTTTTAAAAGCACCCCAATTGGCAATTGATAATTTTCACTTTGTACTTGTTGATAACCTTGGCAACCTCTATTGAAGACACACCAAGCTTTTTGGCTACAGACAATGCATCTTCACAGGCGATTTTTGTTTTATCCCCTGCCTTTTCAAAAAACGGTTCTAAATTCTGATATATTTCTTTTTCCATCGTAATTGCTATAATTATTTGATTTTACAATTTGCAAAAAATATTTTAAACTATAGCAAAAGCAAATATGCAATTGAATAATATTTTCGTATTTTTGTGCCCCCAAAATTATCATCATGAAAGATATACTTACTAGAATTTACGAATTAGCAAACAAATACGAAAGCTATACAGCGCAAAATTTATCAAAACTAATACAACATAAATCCATTAGCTGTCAGGAAGAAAATGTACAGAAAGAATTGAAAATGCAAATGGAAGAAGCCGGTTTTGATGAAGTAAAGATTGACGGACTGGGCAATGTAATTGGAAGAATTGGAAACGGAAAAAAAGTATTAGCCATAGACGCACATATGGATACTGTAGATCTTGGGAATATGGCAAATTGGTCATTCGATCCCTTATCTGGTGAAATAAAAGATGGCTATGTACATGGCAGGGGCACTGTCGATCAGGAAGGTGGAGCAGCAGCCTTTGTTACCAGTGGAAAAATATTAAAAGAATTAAACTTTGATAAAGATCTTACCATCTATTTTGTAGGCAGCGTAATGGAGGAAGATTTTTATGGATTGTGCTGGAAGTATATTGTAGAAGAAGAAGGAATAAAACCTGATTTCGTTATCAGTACAGAACCAACCAACCTGAACATTTATCGTGGCCACAGAGGTAGAATGGAGATCAATGTTACTTTTAAAGGAGTCTCTTCACATGGCTCTGCTCCTGAAAGAGGTAAAAATGCTATCTATATGGCATCAAAAGCTTGTCTGGAAATCGAAAAGCTTAATGAGAGACTGGCTTATGATGAATTTTTAGGCAAAGGATCTGTTACTATTTCTGAATTTGTTTCAGGAAGTCCGTCTTTATGTGCTGTTGCCGATTATGCTAAAATTCATTTAGACAGACGACTTACATGGGGAG
>PKSZ01000726.1 GCA_002869425.1 Marinilabiliales bacterium | reverse complement strand
TATTGCCTGATATCTGCATATAAAAATACTTTCAGGACTTTCCTTTTTCTTAATGTCTATTTTTGGATTCAAATATTGGATGGCTTTAATATCAGCAAATCCAAAATCCTTTAAACCCGGAAATGATATGAAAAAATAGTTGTTAAAATCAAGATAAGCTTCTTCGTTTGAATCTATGAAAAGAATGTTTTCCGTATCAATTCCAAAGATTTTACAAACATCATACTGCCAGTTGCTAACAAATTTGTTACAGTAGATTTTAATGTCTTTTTTATATTGGGATAGTATTAAATACCTGAAGATAAAGTCGAAATAGAAATGATAGTAATTGTTCCAGGCGTATATAAAGCTGGCAGGTCCAGCCTCTTTTTGACCTGTTTGTTTTTTTAATGAGAAGAAAAATTTTTCACCTTTAATCAACTCTGTTTCTAGGAATAAAGAATTTTTATAGAGTCCTTTGTCCCGCATATTGATCATATAACCCTTGTTTATCAATACCCGGATTCGATTAAGAGTATATAACTTGATGGCAGGATAATGCAGGTCAGTGAACGAACTCAGGTCTTTGTTATGAAAAACATCAGGACTGATGCGTTCAGCCAGATTGAAATGATAGTCTTGTAGTAGTATTTGTGAGTTTTCTTCTTCTGCTTTGTTAAAACTTCTTATACCTTGAGGAAGGGTTGGCCTGGTTTTATTTAGAAAGCCTATTTTTCTATACAGAAATAATACTATGCGATGTATGTGAGGGTAGATCTTCATTTGTAAAAACCAGGAAATTGTTCAGGTATTTTTTCTTTTATTGATTTTGCTTTTGTAGTAATACATCAACCTTTTATTTTTAATAATTAGTTTAAAAAACCTGCGTTTATCCTCTTTTGATACATTTGAAAGATGCAGATAAAGATAGATTAATCTATCGATAGCCTGTTCTTTCTTTTTGCTGCTATAGCTGAAATAATCCAAAATATAAAAATATTCTTTAAACTGGATATTTATTTTTTCAGATATGCTTCTAACAGTTTGCAGGTGTGTTCTAAAATAATTCAATGGCTGGGCTATATATGCAAGTTTTGTTTTCTTTATCAGGTCTATCCAGAATAGCCAATCACCCAGCAGTTTTTTATTCGTGATAAGTGAAAAAATGGTTTCATCTATGAGTGACTTCCTAAAAATTACACCACTTGCATTGGGGATGAAATTATCTTTAATCATATATCGATCAATAAACGAATTTCCATCCGATATGAAATCATTTTTAAACTCATGATAAGTTTCTGATTCTGGCATGCTTGAAAACCCCCATAATATAGTGTCGTTTCCTTTATCATCAACAATTTTACTAGAGCAATACACAAGGCCTATATCATCCTTGATATTTAATACCAGGGTATTAAGAAAATCTGTGTCTGCGTAGTCGTCGCTTTCAGCAATCCAAACCCATTCTCCTTTTGCCAGTGAAATTCCTTTTTGCCACTGGATAAATGAACTTCCGCTATTTATCTTGTTTATTTCCAGGTGTTTGACATCTTTATGATTTTTGTATTTTTCCAGTATTTCTGGTGAATCATCTGAGGAAGCATCATCAAGTAAGATAATTTCTTTGTTATCATAAGATTGATTAAGAACAGACTGAATTCTTTGTTCAATATAATCCTGATGATTATAGTTAGGTATTATGATGCTGATAAGAGGCTTATACATTTTCAATTGTTTCTAACCATTTGGTCTTGAAATTTTCAAAAGAAAAATGATCAATGGCTGATTGATAGCTGTTTACAGATAATTTTTGAAGTCTGTCTTTTTGATGATATAATTCATTGATAATTCTGCTCATTTCATTAATAACAAAGGCTTCGTCTTTATTTTCTACAAGAATACCGTTTTCGTTGTTTTTAACAAAATCAGATATACCTCCAACATTTGTGGTAAGTGGCACACATCCATATGCCATTCCTTCTGCAATCGTTTTTGGAAAACCTTCTGACAATGAAGTGAGCATTAATAAATGAGATTGGGCATAATACTCATTTAGTTTTGTATTGTCTGTAATAGGTCCAACAACGCTTATGCTTCTGTTTGCCTTGAGCTTTTCTGTTTCTGGTCCAACTATAGTGAAATTTGCAAAGTCGCTACAATTATTAGCAATTTCAAGCCAAAGGTCAAGTCTTTTTTCGTATGCATTTCTTCCCACAAAAAGAATATTTAGTTTACCAGTATCAGTTTTGTTTACCGGTTCTGGAATGGGTACAGCATGAGGTATGACTGAAATCTTTTGTTGATAAATTTCCGGAATGTTTTGTGTTTCGTAAGCTGCAATAATCTCTGTTTTTAGCGAATCAGAAATGGCAATTCTGTGGTTAAGCCTATTGAATAACGAAATGTTAAGGTAGTCGAGATCATCATTGTCGGATGGATTTAGATTATGAATAATGTCAATTAATTTAACATTTTCATTCAGTAGAGAGAGAACCTCTTTTATGGATTGAAAGTGCCAAAATATAACAATCGGATTTTTACTGGAATTAATTTTTCTTGCAATTCTCTTTATGAAATACGGTCTTTTGTACTGTGCAAGAGATTCTGCTTCAAAGAGTTCGCTTAAAAATATGGTTTTGCAATGCATGTTGAATTCATCAAACAGCGCAGTTCCTTCATCATGTGCTTTTTGGGTTTGTGCATAATCAAAACCTTTCCAGACGTTTCCTTTGTATCGAATATACACTCTTCTGGCATATTTTTTCAGCGCTTTCACAATATCAATGTGTGCTTTTTCAGTTCCACCAATACCTGCCAGAGGAAAAAAGAAAAATATGTCAGGATTATTTTTCATTTAAGACAGTTTGAAACATTTTTCTCCAATTATCAATTTGAACTTTTGTTCCTAGTTTTTCAATATAATCATTTCTGATGCTATTTTTCATCTTACGTAAAAGATCACGATTATGATATATAAACTCTATTTTATCTGAGAAATCTTCAATGGTTCTGTTTGAAAAAATACCATTTATCTGATCTTTTATTACATAGTGTGGCATACCTATTTTTGTGCTGATGCTGGGAACACCACAGAGAGATGCCTCCATAAACATACTGGGGCCGGCATCCGCTTCTGAAGCAATAATAGCAAGGTCTGCCTTTTGCCAGAATTTAGCCAGAGAATTAAGAGACCCCTGAAATTGAGTAATTAGTTTAACAGGGATGCCGTTTTTTTGCAAATTTTTTATAGTGGGTTCAATTATTGTTCTGAAGCCCTTAAAATCTCTTTCAGGATTACCTGTCCAACCAATAACCAACTCTTTTTTATTGCCTGCTTGTTTTTTGTAAGGCTTAAAAATATCTTCGTTATATGCCATATTTGCAAAAAAGACGGGTTTGGGCACAAATGATTCGTATTTTTCTTTTATGGATGGTGCTCCTGCAAGAAAAGCATCACAATTTTTTAAGTATAGCTGATAAAACTCTTCTTTGCTATTGATAGTTATTTCTTTTCCAGTTTCAGGATGAAGAAAATTTTTACGTGGAGGAAAAACATCTGAATATGAACCTTGTATTATTTTGTCTGCTTTTATGTTTTGAAAATCTCCATCATAAAGCATGTAATAATCAAGGAATACGGCTATGTCATAGTTATTGTCTTTTCTTAGTCGTTGGTATTTACCTTCTTCGTTGGTTTCAAATAGACCTTTTTTGTTGATTGCTTTTGTAAAACGATACGTTAATCCTCTGGCAACAGGTATATTTTTGAATGGGATCTTTTTTCTGTACAACAGGTTGCTTTTTATTTGTTTAGATGATTCTTTGTTTAAGTCGAATAGTCTGGGCTTGTATACCAGATAATCGTAGTATATGTCGTATTCTTTGCTAAGGTATTTTTTTACAAAAGAAATGATATTGTAAAAAGCCCAGCCAGGATGATCTCCTATAAGTATTACAGATGGTTTAGCCATTCAGCAAAGCTTTGATGGTTTCGTATTTTGGCAGTAATGTATTTTCTGGTATAAATAGTTTACGCGTTTTAAGCATACCCTTCTGGCCAATGGCATAACACAGGTCTTTATTTGAAATTAGTAGTTCAAGTTTATTGATAATGGCATTTTTATCAGCAGGTACAATTTTAATTTCTTCGTTTTCTTCATATGGATTATCATTGAGTGGATCTGAACAGACCATAGTAAC
>PKSZ01000391.1 GCA_002869425.1 Marinilabiliales bacterium | reverse complement strand
TATTAATCAACCAAAAAAAATGTGTTATGAAAAAAGTGTTTAATGTTCTGATTGTAGCAGTTGTTTTAAGTTTAATAGGGTTTACGGCTTGCCAAAAAGAAGAATTGTATGAGGAAACTCAGGGTGATTCTATGATTGAATTGGCAACCAGTACTTACGATTTAACGCTTAAAACCAGTAATGCTGAGAATGGAGATTATGAAAAAGTTATCGTAAACCCCCTAATTAAAGGAGAGTCTTGTAAATTTATTGTTTCAGGTACAATTGAATACCGAATCAACGGAGAAGTGGTTGCAACAGTAGATTATGGCAATGGAGAATGCGACAATATTGCAACAAAAACAATTGGCGATCAAACCATCGTTTTTGAATTAAATAAAAAGAGTGATAAAAGCGCAAAAGAAAAGAAAAAGTGGTTTGGCTGGAGCAAGTACAAAAAGGAAGCTGTTGAATATGAGAAAGTAATCGTAAATCCCTTGGTGAAGATAGATGACTGTGATTATATTGTAGAAGGTACGGTAGAGTTTTACGATAAGTATGGTTTGGTTTGTACGATTGATTTTGGTGATGGAGAATGTGATGAATGGGCTACAAAAATAACTTCAGATGGTGAAGAAATTATATGGAGTCAGGAAGAATATATGTATAATAAGTAAATATATTATTGTGCCGGTTTTTCTGTAATTTTGAAAGCCGGCATAATTTATTTCTTGTGACAAAAGATCAGTTTAAATATCTGTACGATACATATTTCGACTCAATCAGATCCTATATTTATTACCGTTGTGGAGATGATGAGCTTGCTACAGATATTGCACAGGATGCTTTTCTGAAAATATGGGAGAAAGATTTTGATTATGACGATGGAGGGTTAAAAAATCTTGCGTATAAAATTGCTTCCGATTTGTTTGTAAGTCAATACAGAAGACAAAACTTAAATACAAAATATATTAATGAAATCAGATTATCATCCACTAATGAAAATATATCAAACGATATTGAATATAAGGAATTAAAAAGTACTTATGAGAAATTATTGGGACAATTATCTGAAAAGTGCAGGCTGGTATTTCTGATGAGTAGAATGGAAGAGTTGTCATATAGGGAAATATCAGAAAGATTGAATATAAGCATAAAAGCAGTTGAAAAGCGAATGTCAAAAGCAATTAAAGAGCTTAAAAAAGGATTAAATTATTAATGCTAAAAGGAGATCAAAATAAAAAACCAACGATAGATGAGTTTATCAGTCAATCATCTGTTCCTTTTAATAAGTCAAAGGAAGAAATCTGGACGCAATTGGAGTCAAAATTAAACAATTCCAATAAGAAAAGGATTCTTCCAGTAAAAAGACAATTTGTATTATATGCAGCAGCTGCAATAATTGTTATTATATTAGGGAGTACTTTTCTTCGTTTTTTTTCAAAATCTATTTTATGTGAAAAAGGAGAGCACGTGAGTTATATGCTTCCAGATGGATCGAACGTATATCTTAATGCTGATTCCAGAATTTCATATAAGCCATTCTGGTGGTTTGTAAGCAGGGAGTTAGAATTAGAAGGAGAAGCATACTTTGAGGTTACAAAAGGCAAAGAATTTATTGTTCATTCTGATTTGGGAAGCACAGAAGTATTGGGTACCAGTTTTGATATATATACCAGAAATAAGAGTTACAATGTTTTATGTAAAACAGGGAAAGTTAAAGTAAAAGTTCATCCAAATGGAGAAGAGAATATTCTGACATCTGGATTGTATTTATCGTTTAATGCAGAAGATCAAGCGAGTTTAGTTGAAGAAATAATTCCCCATAGAATTTTATCCTGGACAAATGGCATATTTAATTTTGAAGCAATGAAACTCTCCCGGGTTTTTGATGAGATAGAAAGGCAATACGATATTGTTATAAATGTTGAAGATCAGAGTGTTTTGAATGAGAAATATAGTGGGTCTTTTAAAAGAACAGAGGACGTTGATTTTATATTGGATATAATATGTCAACCTTTAAATCTGAATTACGTATGGAAAAATAATGATGTAATCGTAATTTCCAAAAAGTAAAAAATAAGAATTCTATTTTTCATATCGTTTTTTTTAATGCTTGTCTGTCCGTTTGTTAATGGGCAGATTCTTGTTGATGTAAAGGAGCAAAGATTAGAGGATGTACTTTATTCGTTAAAAAACAAATATAATCTGGCTTTTTCAATAGATCATAAACTTGCATCTGATTGTTTGCTTACCGTTCAGAGTAATTTTAAAAATCTGGATAAAGCTGTTGAGTTTTTAACCCGGGAATGTGGTTATGCTTATCGAAAAAGAGAATCTGTTTTCATTATTTACAAAGCAGATCAGGAGGAGCTAAGTGAAGATGTTCATATTGATAAATTCCTGATAAGGGGGCAGGTTATCGATGAAAAAACTGGAGAATCTTTACCTTATGCTGATGTTATTTATGATTCAGTAGGAGTAAGTTGCAATGAAAAAGGTTACTTTTCAATAAAACCCAATAAGGAAGAACTTTATGTAGAAATACGATACCTGGGGTATTATTCTAAAGATACGGTATTGCTTAATAATCAGTTTTCAACAATCAAGTTAACCCCGGGAAGAATAGGACTAAAGGAGGTGCTAATTGAATCATCGGAGCAGCATAGCTTAACAACCATAAGCAATAATCCGGGAATGATTAAGTTAAATTTTAAAACGGCAAATTTTCTTCCGGGCAATCACTCCAATTCGCTATTGCAATATTTACGTCTCCAGCCTGGTGTGTTGGCTGCCGGTGAACAATCAAAAGATTATTTTATTTGGGGATCGTATCTTGGACAGACAAAGATCAATTTCGATGGAATTACTTTATTTAGCATAAGCAATAGTTTTGAAGAACTGAGTATAGTAAATCCACTAATGATTAAAGAGATAGAAGTGTATAAAGGAGCTTATCCTGCATCAATTGACGGTCGCTCTGGTGCAATAATGAATATTATTGGAAAGGATGGAGATAATAGCAGAATTCGGGGTGCTTTACATATGAATGATAAAACTACAAGCGGATTAATTAGTGTGCCAATCGGACAGCAACTTGTTCTTCAGACTGCATTTAGGAATACCTATTTTGATCTGTTTAAATTTAAGAATAATCAAAATTTGGTTAGTTCAGATTACGATAAGTTATATGATGCAAGGTATAAGTATCAGGATGTTAATATGAAATTGTCAGGAAAAACAAGCAGAAATTCTTCATATTACTTAAGCTTTATAGAAAGTAGTGACCAGCTTTACTCTGAATACTACAACGACATTTACAATAAGAAATACAGTATAGACGCCAGTTCAAAAGAAGTTCAGCATGGAGCCAATTTTTCATTTATAAAAAACTGGAAACATCTGGGTATTTCTCAATATAGCCTTTCATATACCATATTAAATTTGAACAGATCAAATAGTGTTGATTTTAAAGATGAAGCAGACTTGCAGGAAAATACTATTAGTACTTATAATCTTGTTAACCGGATTAGCGAATATAATTTAAAACTGCAGCATACATTACCTGTTTTTGGTAAGAATAGTATTGATTTTGGAGCAAGTATCCGTTACAATATGGGCTTTTATGTTTTAGATACTTCTGAAAATTCAAGCAATAAATTATACTCACAAGGCACAATATTAAGTGCTTATGCTGAACATATATTTCAACCCTTTAAAAGTTTGAAAATTATAAGTGGTTTAAGAGTAGAAAGTACGGGTACTGATGTGGCTGTATTACCTCGATTTTCATCTGAGCTTAAGCTTAGAGATCATCTGAAGGCAAAACTGTCATGGGGTATTTATAAGCAATACATGAATGAAATGACCATAATTGATGAATTGGGAAACCAGATATTTTATTGGAATATCTGTGATGGTAAGAAATTTCCATATCAAAAATCTATGCATACCAGTTTAGGTCTTGGCTATAAGGCTGATAAGATATATTTAGGAGCAGAAGTATATTACCGTATTACCGATCAATTGTCACGTTTCTACGAAAACAATAATGATCTTAATTTATCAATAGGGAAGAGCAAAGTTCGGGGAATAGATTTAACAGTTCGAAAGACTGTGTATAATCATGATCTTATGTTGGCATATACTTATAGTAAAGCAGAAGAGTATTTCGATTATTTTGATAATGAGGAGTATATGCTTGC
>PKSZ01000316.1 GCA_002869425.1 Marinilabiliales bacterium | reverse complement strand
CAATTTTAACTCGGGGCTCAATATACCCTGGTGACTTTATTATTTGTGGATACTTGACAAATATACTCACAGGATCAAGATCGCTTTCTGAAGATTCCTGTTTACTGAATTCTACTCCTACTAAACCACATTTATCAAATTCTCCCTGAATTTCATTGAATAAATCACCTGAAATAAAGCTTTTCGATGCTTTTCTCAATTTTGTGCGCTGTTTCTTTTCCAATGCTCCTTCAAAACCAAAAAAAGAACGGTCAATTGCCAGATCAATATCTTCAGAGAATCTTTCAATCAGGTTCCAGGCCTTACTTAATGAAGTACCTCCCTTAAAAACAAGATTCTGCCCTATTTTCAGGTCAAAAATAATCGCCAGAGTTTGTACAACCCACCAGTCTTTCTCAATAGCATATGCAGGAAGACCTGTATTAACTGCTATTTGATTATAGGCAATCCTTTTATCTTCTTCTGACATCTGATGCCATCTATTCATCTTCTCTGTTTTTTAATGCTCTTCTCATAATAACTCTAATCCATTCCGGTGCAATCTTTATATCGTTCACAAGACGGTGAGTTTCCTCATTCTCTAAATGCTTTAAGATTTTCTCAATCTCTTCATCGGTTGCCATATCTTTCCCAATTTCCTTTAATGCCTGAATCACGAGACTACTAATTTCTCCCTGTGTAGAAAGATATCTTGGAGAAGACTTCTTAAACTTTATTGTTCTTTTTCCAACCTTTATTGTTCTTGCCGAACCATCAGTTAAATAAACAATATTCATTGGTACCTGGGTAGACAAGCCTAATGCATTTAAAGCCAATGAACCAGTCGGAATAATTCGTGCTTTATCTCGTTTAGCTATAGCCAGAGCAATTTCTTCAGCTGTTGGTTGTATTTGCCCAAATGTCTCATGCGTTTTCAGACGTGCATATATACCTCTTGCAACGCGAGAGATCTCTTCCCTTTGGACTAAACGTTCCAAAGCTTTTCCCACTGCTTTTGCTGATCCAAACTGTAGAAAATCCTCAATAAAAAACAGCGAGCCCCCCCTCGCTTTCTTTATTTTTATAATTATATGATCATCAATTGATTTCAACGTACATTAATTATTTTTCTGTCGCAAATTTAGTAAATAATTGCGACAAAACACTATATATTATATGTAAAATTTGAATGGTGTTTGCTCTAGTACCCCTGCATAACTTTGTTATGCAGGGGTACTAGATTCATTGACACTGATTATGAAATAATCAGTGTCCTCAAAGGTACTTGTTTTTCATTCTGAAGTAAACATATGCTGAAGCTAAAAAACTCCAATACTTTTATATCAATCTGTATATCTGAATATTAAAGCGATATTCTATGAGACTGAAGTTATAAATACTTATTAACCAGAATTAGGATTTTCTTAATCTTCAGCTTACATTCTAGCTATCTTTTTTGGTCAAAATTTTGCTAAAATCACTCAAATTAGGGGCACTCCAGAGGTTCGAACCCTGGGCCCTGAAAATGTTTACTTGACTTGAATTCCTGATTTTCATATCTTTGTGCAAACGAATGAAATTCGAAGTAAAGCGTTCTTTAAAAAATGCAGTTTTGAGCTTACATTTCGGCTTACATTAATTTTTCTTTCACGAATACAAGACTGATAATTAACAACATACGCTTGAGGCAAGTGTCCCAGGCCAGTCACTGAGAAGAAAAAGCAAAACAATGTAAAAGCCTGAAATTCACGAATTTCGGGCTTTTTATTTACTTTCCAATGAAGCAAAAAACGCAATTTTAGGAAATTCTTTCTAATTAACGTTACTAGCATATTGCTTTCATCAATACATCTATATCAACTGGTTTTTTTATATAATCATCGCACCCAGCTTCTTTTGCTTTTTTGATATCATCTTCAAATGCAAATGCTGATAATGCTATTATTCTAGCTTCGATATTTAGTTTTTTTATTTCACCAGCACATTCAAATCCATCCATTTTTGGCATCTTTAGATCTAATATAACGTAGTCAAAATTATCTTCTTTCTTAAGAATTTCTATAACCTCTATCCCGTTTACAGCTTTATGTATTTCACAGTCTATCATTGATAACACTTCTTCCAAAAAATAAAGATTGCTAACATCATCATCCGCAATTAGAATTTTTTTCTTGTTTGCAAATCTCTCCTTTTCTATTTCTTTGTTGTTCTTCAATACAGGTTTATATTCTTCTAAAGGAAGGGTAAATGTAAAGCAGCTTCCCTTATTGATTTCAGATTTTACAGAAATCCTACCACCCATTAGCTCTGCCAAAGTTTTTGTTATTGACAACCCTAAACCCGTTCCCTGAATTGTTTCTTCATTTTTATCTTCAATTCGTATAAACCGGTCAAATATTATTTTTTGATCATTCTCCGAAATTCCAATTCCTGTATCACTAACTGCAAAACATAATTCATTATCTTTCTTGAAAACATTAAATTCGATAGCCCCCTTTTTGGTGAACTTAATAGCATTGCCCATAAGGTTATTAATTACCTGAAGCATCCTGTCTTTATCTGCAATAAAGTTTATTTCCCGAATCTCATCAGAAAAATTTACACCAAAATGAATATTTCCCTTTCTTCTTGTCATTGGCAAATATGTTTCTTCAATCTGATAAACCAAATCTTTCAGTACAAAAGGTTCCTTTTGCAATTTAACAACACCTGCATCTATTCTGCTTAGTTCTAAAATATCATTTATTATGTTTAATAATCCATGCCCATTCTGATTCATAATTTTGATGTAGGAATTGAGTTTATCTTTATCAAACTCCCTTCTTTGTAGTAAGTCTGTAAATCCTATAATCGTATTTAAAGGCGTTCGTATTTCATGGCTCATGTTGGCAAGAAAGGCAGATTTTAATTTGTCCGCCTTTTCTGCTCTTTCTTTGGCTTTAATGATCTCTTTCTCTGCCTTTTTTACTTTTGTTATATCGCTAAAAATTGATGCAGAATACCCTTTTTCAGGTGAGAATAATGATATAAAAAAGTGCTTATCTAAAGGTTTTGAATAAATTTCAGTTAGTGCAGGTTTTCCAGTCAATGCAACTTTACCGGAAAGCTTAACCCATTCATCGTCAAGTTGAGGTAGAACTTCTTTTATTCTTTTATTTAAAATTTTGTCAGATGTAAAACCTGTTATCTTTTCATAAGCCGAATTTATTTTAGTTACAATATAATCAATGGGTTCTCCGCTTTCATCAACAATCGCTTTGTGAATTGCAAAACCATTTGTCATATTCATAAATAAATCTATGTATTTTTTTTCGCTTTGTTCTGCTTTTTCTTTAGCTACTATCAATTGACTCTCTGCATTTTTAATATCAGTAATATCAAAATCTATCCCGTCAAACAATATATCACCATTTTCTAGTTCTCGTGGTTTTGAAATCATACGATGCCATCGTATTTCTCCATTTTTTCTTCTCATTCTTACATTATGGTCAAATTCTGTCATTTCCTGTATGGATTTTTCAGTGACAGCCTGCAATCCCGGAACATCTTCGGGCAACACTCTTCCAAAAAGAAGCCCGGGATCAGTCATTGCTTCTTCAACTGTACATTCGTGCAGTTCCTCCACTTTTTTGCTGATATAAGTGAATTGATTCCTGCCATCAGGTTTAACCAATAACTGAAATATTTGACCTTTGGGGATGTTATTACCGATTAACCGTAGTTTTTCTTCACTCTCTTTTAGGGCTTGTTCAGCCAATTTTTGATCTGTTATATCCTCAGTAATAACCATTAAATAATCAGGGTGGACGAATGTATATTTTGTATTAAGAAATCTTTCTTCTCCTGTTGTTTTATATGTATAATTGAATTCTCGACTAATTGAAGTTTGTTGTTCGAAACAATCCATGAAATCATTATAAATATGTATATTGTCTTTATACATCTGAGAAAGGGTTATTCCTTTAATTTCATGAATTTTTCCTTTTGTAAACTCTATTGCTGTTTGATTATAATCGTACAGTGTAAGTTCGTTATCTATAAATTTCCAAATATAAGTTGGATTAGGATTATTATTAAAAAGAGTTTTGAATCTTTCCTCGCTTTCTTTAAGTATCTGTTCGGCTTGCTTTTTCTCAGTTATATCAGTTGCAGAACCAACAATAGCTACCGTTTTTCCATCTTCAACCACTGGAGATTCTCTGATCTCAACCCTAACT
>PKSZ01000615.1 GCA_002869425.1 Marinilabiliales bacterium | reverse complement strand
TTGGAGCCAATTTCAAATCATAAGCAAAGCCAATCTTAATGAGAGATGGTAGCTCATATGTAGCAGAACGATACTCGTTTGTCATGATAATTCCTGCAGGTGATTCAGCTCTAAAAGACATACCATCGCCAGTATACTTCATTTCCGGACCCACATTCTTCATAGTAATACCAAATCTCAGGTTATCCCTGTTTTTATCACCAAGCTTATTAACACCAAGTCCGGTTACATATTGAATACCAGCATCAATAGCAACGCCTGAGGCTTTCAGGTCAGAAATACCACCAGATACTATCTTAATGGTAGCACCACCATAAATACTATTTGAAAACTCCCTGGCATAAGAAGCAGAAATTGTTGTAAACTGTGGATGGAAAGTTCCCAATCCGCCCTCAGGTACATTTACCGTTGTAATATCAATCTTTCCTGCATCAAGCGACATAACACCCAAAGATAACACACCTGCTTCGCCTACTTTTTGGGCAAAACCAAAAGCATAAATACCTATTCCTGTGCCAACAAGGTACTGGTTGTGGGAAAACATTAGATCAGTTTTGTTGATAAATGCAGTACCCGCAACATTCAGATAAATAGCTTCTAAACCCTGAACACTGGCGGTATTTGCGCCTCCCATACCTGAACTGCGAGCCCAGGGATTAATTAATAGTTCAGGTGCTCCTGCCTGTCCTGCTCTTTGCTCATTTCCTGCAAAAACAGTTCCTATGCACATCGTTAAAACTAATGTAAGGCTGGTAATTACAAATGAAAATCTTCTCATAACTCTGTATATTTCTGTCTAAACTAATTTCAATTTTTAGAAGTTGTTCATATCCATAGGACGCAATGAACCAAACCATTTCACAACTTTTTCTCCAATACCCGGAGCATCTATGTGAACAATGTAAAGTCCGCTTGCAATTAAAATACCATATTCATTCTTCAGATTCCAATCCTGATATGTAAGATCACTATCCTTGTTAATCTTCTTAATTAAAGTACCACTCAATGAGTAGATAGAGATCGTACATTTTTCTGGCATATTTGTAATCTTCACTTTATAATCAAGCTGACTTTCTTCATATGCATTGTGTCCGTAATATGGATTAGGTACAACTTTAATGAGATCAAGTGCATTTTCAGCAGTTTTTCCATCCTCTGTAACGGCTCCCAATCCTTTAGTACTAAATGTAAACATTGGATAATTATCATTCCTTGCCAGTGAATCAGCAATAGCATAATCCTTCGTTCCACGCCAGTATGAAGTAGCAACCCGTAAACTAACTGTTACATCACAAGGAATATCATCATAAGAAGTGAATTCCTTACCAGCTCCTGTTACCATTGGAATAGTTGCCCACATTGCATTTCTCCAGATATAAGCTTTACGTAAATTATACGGCAAGTATGCACAACCAACATCTTCCATAGCTGGGCTATCTGCCATATCATCCAAGCGGTCTGTCATCATATCTACCATATATGCACCCGCATCATAAGCTGGCATATAATACTGACTTGTAGCTTCGTAATTATGTCCAAATACATATAAGTAATGTTTACCACCAAAAATTACATTACCCAAATTAGAATAGTAATTACTTGAAGGATTCCAGAGCATGTCTCTACCATAATCATTACCCATCCATGAATCTTCACCATAAACCATGTTCAAACGTTCACCCGATTCAAGATCAATTGCGTATCCTGGGAACCAACCCATACCTTTAGCAGAAATATAGTTTGCACTATTTTCATCTGTACTTGCAGGCTGCGTGGTATCAGCAAAATTACCGTCCTTATCAATAGATGGAGAATTTTTAAGATCAAACTTATATACGCCAGTAATTCCTTCCATAAATACATGATCATCAGGATCGTCAGTCGTATCATTTTCACATGTCTCAATTACAGGACAACGAGTCCACTTGCTTCTATCCGATGTGATAACCACATAAACACTTGAAAATCTGTAAGTAGAAAGTTGAATAGAGCTTCTACCCTGATAGTAAGCTACACCATTACTAAATGGATTTTCATCATAAGCATCTGTTGCACATAATAAATAAGGCGCCCATGTACCACCAAGAATACCTTCATAAACTTCCATATCATCAGCATGCACACCATTAATGGTATAATCATCACATTGTGGATTATCTTCGTTTTCTCCTGTTCCTGCTTTAATCCAGTCCATTGATGAACAATCCTCTAAATCTGGGACTCCTGTTAACCATTGGTTTTGATCATCTTCAAATACCATATTATATCCTATCAATCCATTGTTCTCGATATAATTGTTAACCTTGTCCTGGTTAATGATTTCAAACAAATATGGTTTTTGCATTGGAATATCCACCTGTGCAATGTCTATTGAGATTCCATAATCCAATATCAGCTGCTCATTATGCACTAGTATTGATGCATCAGAATGAATTGCTGATGGAGGATAGACTGATTGATCTACATAATTAACCGGCACTACAATTTCACCATCATTATCAAGTTCAAATGTTGAAATAACCGCAGGAACTTTAACAGTTGTATCTTTATAAGTAGTTGTAACACCATCATATACACTTGGGATTTGAGCTGTAACTTCCATGCGATCTTCACTTGCTGGATAAATGAACCAGTTTGCTTCTTTAATAAAACCATTCACATATGAGTTTACAGAATCAAAACGTAATATGAAATCTTCTTCCTTAACATTCAAAGGATCAACAATCTTAATATTAACTGGACTTGAACCAGGCATATAATCAGGTGTTGCATCTTTCCATGGACTACCTGACATAATTGTATCGATTGATTCTTGTCTCAATTCAACAGCGTTTTGACCTGTACCTAAACCTTCAATTCTGGTTACATATACGCCATCACCATATTCTGAATTTAATATAGTACCACCACTGAGTGGTTCTGATTTATGTGGTCTTACCTCTATCGCTGTAATAGAACCCGAAGCACTCTTTCTACCTGCAAGATATGGAGTTGTCTGACCATCTAAAGCATCAGGATCAACAGGATTGTAGGCCTTATAGTTATTGTATCCATAGGCCACTGCTATATAATAATACCTCTTATTGTTAACCAAACGCTTATATCCAGATGCAAATTGATCTTCAGTAACCCTAAAAGTATGTTGAATACCCTCATTTTTACCATCAACCATTAATTCAGGAACATTTGCTTTTAATTCATCGTCCCATTCATAATTAACCAATTTAGTAACCTGATCTTTAACATCACACTGGAATACCAAACGTGATTTTGTAATGTCACTAATCTCATTAATAGAAACTGTATTATCTTTCAACTGGAATACCTGGTAACCCTGAAATTTATAGTTCATATCACACTCATCAATATCAACAGGACAAACAATATTGAAATCTTCCTCTACATATTTCTCCTGGTAGTTATTTGAACGAGGCATATTCCATATATGGAGTATAATCTCTCTATCAAGAGCAACCGATGAAAGTTCAGGGGCATCCGGACCATCTACAACTTTAAAACAGTTTTCGAAAAGTCTCTGTGCTTTTTCATCAGCCAAACGTAATTCTGTTACAGACTCACGATAGCCATCAGCACTTCTTGCCCAAACAATACCAACTGTAATATCATTAACCATACCTGGCTCCAGTGTAAAAGGACCAGCAGACTGAAGGAAACGTAAATCTCCTTTAGGAAGGTTATTTAATGGTTCTGCCCAAGGGTCTGCTTGTTCAACACCACCAGTTCCCCAACCACATGGGTCTGTATTTTCAACACCATAAGGATCCCATGGGAACATGAAATCAGCCTCAGTTCCTCCAGAATTTGAATATCCGTTACCACCGTAAGTCATTCTGGTACCATCGCGCCAGTAACCTCTTAAAAAGTAATAATAATGTGTTGCATTATTAGGGTCTGATAAATATGATGGAGGAGCACTAATACTAGGATTAAAGAAATAAATAAACCTTCTCATACCACAACGTTCATTATCAACTCGACCATCGCCAAAGTTCAAACCATTAATATTTCCCTCTGTTAAATCGATTGGTCCCTGTGCTGTATATTCTCCATTGATATCCGGCTCACCAGAGGCATCTACTCTACCATAACCATTATCACAATCGAGATTACCCTGTGGATCCCAACTAGAAAGATTGTCCTTTAAATCACTATCTTGATATGGACGTTCGAAGAAGTCA
>PKSZ01000190.1 GCA_002869425.1 Marinilabiliales bacterium | reverse complement strand
GAATCTATTAAGTTACACTCTGTGTTAACATTGCTAACCTCTACATAATGCCATCCAAATTCTGATGTTTCGTACCAATCACCACTCTCGTGAACCGTTTCTGATTCATTAAACCAATGATAAGTATCGTAAGAATCTACTGTAGTAAATGATAATGGCATTTCATATGCATAAGCATATACTGTATCAGGAGCGTCAATCTCTACTGTAAGATCAGCGTGAGTAATTGAACCCGAAACAGTATTGTTTGAAAGATCCAAATCATCACCATACTCAGCAAACATTTCCCAGGTATATGTTCCAAGAGCAGACATATCCAATGTTGAACCTGAAGTAAACCAAAATGATTCACCAGGAAGAAGATCTGCTGAAAGAACTACTGTATCTGCAATTTCTGGGTCAGCCATAAACTGAATATGCATAAATATTGTATCTCCAGCAGTAACAGGATTTGCACCAAAATTAGTGATTTCTGCCATTATTGCTTCAGTTGAAGTTAGCTCACACATTGTGTAATCAACTGATAAAGGCATTGTTATAGCGATATCATTAGCAGCAGGAACATACTCTTCAATGAAAATTGAGTCAACAGCAGGACATCCATTATAGTCATTAACTTCAACGAAATACCATCCTGGTGCATATATGTTAAACGTACTGTTTGTACCAGCTAATGTACCAGCCTCATTTTCCCAGTGAATTGTATCATATGAATCGATAGTAGAAAGTTCAACAGGATAAGTACCTGCAGCAACCATCATTGTATCGCCCTGTGCAATTTCAACAGTTAGCTGATAATGCTCAATCCAACAATCAAATGCATTGTTGGTAGCATCAAAATCATTATCATAATCTATCCACAATGAGTAGTCATATTGTCCAAGAGCACTTAGATCAATTTCCTCATCAAATGTGAAATATTCAATATCACCAGGAGTCATTTCTGTTGCAACAACAAATGTGTCAGCAACCGGAGTTCCACCATTAACATTGTAATAGCAGAAAACAGTATCATCCACAGGAATGTTTTCACTTCCAGAATTGATAATTAGAATTGTAACTGACTCATAGCCAAGGTTACATTCATATGTGGTATCAGCAAGCATCCAACCTATTTCAAGATCTGTCATTGGAGGAGCTAAGTTCACTGCGCCAGGAGTTGGAATTACAGTCATATAAGAACTAGTATTTCTCAAACCTCCTTCACCGTTAGGAATACGCTGCATTGATTCTGTATCTTTTGCTCCGTTTTCATCCTCGTTAATCTGAGGTTCTCCTGGATTTAACAGACCAGCAATCAATTCTGCATCGTCGCCATCATTGGTATCATAAACCAATGCATCCACAAGATTTACATCTGTAACAGCAGTTCCAACAGGGAAATTAACAGCATCATCAGCATACAATGCAACACCGTCAGCACCATTNGCACCATTCTGGATACCATTGGTAGTAAAGTAAGCAAGATCTACATTGGTTGTAGTTGCACTTCCAATTACAAAGTAACCATCAGCATCGGTAGTATAACCATCAAGATCAATTGCATCATAGCTTATGTCACCATTACCGTTATAAAGAACAACAGTATAACCGTCAAGTGCTACATTACCATAACCTCCATCGAACAATTCGATGAATTCATCAGCATCAGTACCTGTTTGATCAGCATCTACCTCGTTAATTACAATAACAGGTGTTTTTACAGTAACATTTACAGTCCAGTCAATAGTTGTAACACCATCTTCGGCAATAACTGTATAAACAACCGGTGTAGAGAAATCGTTTACTGATGTACCAGTAAATTGAGCTACTGTTGAAATTTCTGCACTAGCACCCATAGACAAAGTAAAGTCTGCTACCAAATTTGTTACATCAGTACCATAATCAACTTCAATATCTATTGTATGGTTAACATCATCAATCGCAGCAGGACCTGTTGCTTCTGGGAAGCTATAGTCAATAATCATTGCCTCAGAACTGTACTCATAGAAAGAAATTTCCCAATCATACATATCAGATGTATAATCGTCTCCCCACATAATTACCAATGTATCTTCAATAGCCATTGGATAAGTCATTTCTGACTGGTATCCACAGAAATCATCTTCGCTGTTAATCTCAGCACCACAGTCTGTATCATAGAAATACAGGTAAGTGTCTTCTGTAGTCAGTCCACAAGTAGTAACTGTAACTTCTCCAATTGCATCGGCAACATAGTAGAACCACTGATTACCAGCAGAATTATCGGCAGCATTTATTCCTTCGTATGCCTGAATTGCTGTTTCACATACAGCACCAGCTGGAATAGCTTGAACAGTTACATAAACTGTCCAGGTTTCTGTAGTAGACATATCTTCAGCAGTTACTGTATAATCAACAGAAGCTGTAAAATCGTTTACAGTAGTACCACTCACCTGAGCTGTTCCTGCAATATCTGCACTTGCACCATATGAAAGTGTAAAGTCTGCAATCAGATTTGTAATATCAGCATCCCATGCAATTTCGATATCAACAGTATTGGCAACATCATCAATTACTGCTGGGCCTGTAGCTTCTGGGAAGCTATAAGTAAGGATATCAGCCTCAGTATTTGGAGCTGTTGCAACTGTAACAGTTACCTGCCAGTCTTGTGTTGCAATTCCATCTTCAGCAGTAACAGTGTAAGTAACCGCTGTTGAGAAATCATTAGCTGTTGTACCACTTACTTGTGGAACTGTTGCTACTTCAGCTGTTGCACCATATGAAAGAGTGAAATCAGCAACCAATGCAGATGGATCTGTACCAACACCTACTTCAATATTCACTGTATGAGCAGCATTGTCAATATCTGCAGGACCTGTAGCTTCCGGGAAGCTATACGTAAGGATGTCTGTTTCAGTGTTTGCCGCTACTTCATTAACAGTTACAGTGTAACCTTTAACTGTAATTCCATCTTCTGCAATTACATCATAAACAACCGGAGTTGTAAAGTCATTTGCAGTTGTTCCACTTGTCTGAACAACACCAGCTACTTCAGCAGATGCATTAAGAGAAAGTGTAAAATCAGCAACAAGTGTTGTTAAATCTGTTCCGTAAGCAACGTCAACATCAATTGTTCCGTTTGCCTGATCAATTACAGCAGGAGCAACTTGCTCTGCAAATTCATATGTAATAATCTCAGCTTCAGTATTAAACAATTCGAATTCAAGTATCCAATCATACATTCCTGATGTATAATCGTCACCCCACATAATGATAAGTGTATCACCAGCATTCAGAGGATATGACAATTCCGACTGATAACCACAATAATCATCATAACTATCGATTTCTATACCACATTCCGTTTCATAGAAATAAAGGTATGTATCTTCTTCTGTGTAGCCACATGAAGAAACAGTAACATTTCCACCAACCGGTGCAATAAAATAGAACCACTTACCACCAGCAGAGTTGTCTGCCATATTCATACCCTCACTTGCAAGAATAGGATTTGAGCAATCCGTTCCTGGATCAGCAGGAAGAACATCTACATAAACAGTCCAATCCTGTGTTGTATTTCCATCTTCAGCAGTAACAGTATAAACTACAGCTGCTGAAAAATCGTTAGCAGTAACAGTACTTACCTGAGGTGTTCCACCAATTTCAGCTGTTGCACCAAAAGAAAGAGTGAAATCTGCAACCAATGAAGTTAGATCTGTACCAAATGGCATTTCAACAAAAATCTCATTATTTGCATCATCGATATTTGAGTTTACCTGACCGGCAAGCGAGTATGTCAAGATATCAGCATCTGAACTAGGAGCAGCAGCATTTGCTACATTAACAGTCCATTGTTGAATGTCACCATTTTCAGCTATTACATCATAAGTAACAGGATTAGTGAAATCGTTCACTGTAACTCCACTTTCCTGAGTTAAACCTGCAACTTCTGCAGAAGCAAAATCTGAAAGTGTAAAGCTGGCAGTTAAAGCAGTTTTGTCTGTATCCCATCCTACTTCAATGTCAACTTTATGATTCACATCATCAATTACTGCAGGACCTGTTGATTCAGGAATATCATAAGTAAGAATGTCGTTTTCAGCACTGAAATTTGCAAAAACCAATTCCGCATATTCTAATGTTCCATCATCACCTACATAATTATCATATGCCAGTATGTACCATATTCCGTTTGGATCTGTACCATCATTAAAGTCTGCAAAGTCACCATCAGGAACATAACTTCCCAAGAATGGGCCAGTTCCTCCTGATACAAGTCCATCAACACCTGTCATATTCAAGTTGGTATATTGAGTACAAGTACCATCATCAACACCGTAGTCTGATGAACCTCCACCGTTTGCTATTGTAAGATCAACAACTACACCACTTGGTGACATCAATGATAATTCAAGGTCTCCATTGAATACATGAGGTGCAATAAAGTTAAAGCTTTCCAGCTTCATGTCTGTACCTAGCGTTCCTGTTTCACCTGCTACTTCAACAGGAATCATCAATGTTTCCTGATCAGAAACCCAGATGCTTAAACCACAAGCTGTTGGATTTGTAAGTGGAACCATTTGAGTTTCCACTGTGATTGGTCCAAACCAGTTACTGGTTCCTGCACCACAATCTGTTCTTACATAAACATCATAAGCTGTTTCTGCAGCAAGACCAGTAAGAGTGTATGGATTTGCAGTAACATCTTCAATTGTTGGTGTTCCTGTAGCTGTATAAGGAGAAACACCATACTCAATATCCCATGTAGTAGTTCCAAAATCATCCCAGTTAAGCTCAATTTCAGTATCAGAAATTGCATTACCAACAAGATTATCAGGAGTTAAACATGAAGTTTGAGTTGTAAAGTTGATAGGTCCAACCCATGTGCTTTCGTCTCCAGCTCCACAATCTGCTCTAACATACAAATCATAATTTGTATCTTCAGTTAAGCCAGTTAGCGAATAAACTGCTGTAACATCTTCTACATTAGGAGTACCTGTTGCTGTAAATGGAGTAACACCATATTCTATATCCCAATTTGTTGCGTATAAACCATCCCAGTCAACGTCTACAGAGTTAGGCTGAATATTTGAAACAACAACATTTACAGGATCCGGACAATTAACCAGTGTAGTAAATGTATATGGACCTGTCCATTCACTTACATCACCTCCACCACAATCAGCTTGTACGTAGTAATCGTAATCTGACTCCGGTGTTAAACCTGTTAAAGTATAAGGATTTGATACCCCTGTAAGAGTAGTACCCGTACCTGGAGTAAAACCAGGTCCACCATATTCAATATTGTATAGACCTGCTGTTCCTGTTTCATCCCATGATAAATCCGCAGACACATTTGTAAGGTTGTTTGCAGTTAAATTGGCAGGAGCAGGACAAGTTATTACTTCAATTGACAGATCAAAGTCTGCAATATTATCTGGAGCTGGCCATGTATCAATCATAATGTAATATGTACCAGCAGTCAAGTTTAGATTTGAAAAACCATGAGGAGCAGCTGTTCCAGATGTACTTACATTATCACAAGTTGCATCTGCATCCGGACATTCGTTATCAATCATTATACCTGTCCATGTTGTTGTTTTAGGATCTAATGTAATGTTAACCATTACATCACTGGTAATATTCAATTGATAAATAATATCTTCACCACCAT
>PKSZ01000404.1 GCA_002869425.1 Marinilabiliales bacterium | reverse complement strand
GGCTCTTATCAATGAAGCTGGTGACACAATAGCACAGCATGGTGCATATCAGTGGGATGTTACTGTATCTCAGGATATTTGTGTAATTGCAGACGATTGCTATCATTTAGATTGGTACGGTGGAACAAGCAACGATATTGTTGTTTCTTATAATGGTACTGCTGTTTATACTCAAACATTAACTGGTGATGCATCTCTTGTTGATATCGGTGACGGTTGTCAGGTAAGTATTAATGAAGTTGAAAATGCAGACCTTACTATTTATCCAAATCCAACAAAAGGAATCGTTAACATTACAAATATTGAAAATGCAGTAGTTACTGTTTACAATATGGTTGGCGAAGTTGTATACATGAAAGATAGCGCTGATAATAATCTAGTAATCGATCTTTCAGGATATGCAGAGGGAACTTACGTTGTTAAGGTTGTTTCTGAAGAAGGTGTTGCTACAGAAAAGGTTACTTTTGTTAAGTAAGTTATTTAAATAAATTATATTACTAAAAAGGGAATTCGAAAGGGTTCCCTTTTTTTGTGCAACTATTTTATGTTTTAGTGCGTCTTCGTATCACAGAAATAGTCAAACAGATGTATTATATATAAAAATGGATTGTTTTGTTCATTGGATGGTGTATAAAAACAATTTATTTTTATATTTTTGCAGTTGCTAGACAAAGAATGTTTAACCAAAAAGATAAATTTATGAGAAAATTTACCATTTTTACTTTATTCATGGCTTTCACAGTGATGGCTTTCGCGCAAGGTGTTTCTAAGCGTATGCCAACCACATTATTAGAGCCTAGAGTAGACAGATCTCCAGCTGGTGAGCAGATTTCACCGCTTGTGACTCGTTATAACAAAATGAATACGAGATCAATTGAAGCTTTTGGAGATGTATTTTACGAAGAATCTTTTGCTGGAGGTCCTGGTGCAGCAGATTTGCCTACAGGATGGACAACAGAAGATTATGAAGGAAATCAAGCTGTTTGGACTTGGACGAATGTTGGAGCACAAGGTCCAACTGCTTCTGGTTACGAGCATGTTTTGGCTTCAACAACCGCTTCTGATGGTTGGATGATCCTTGATTCAGACAATTATGGGTCTGCTTCTTATGATGCTGTTCTTACTTCACCAGCATATGATTTTTCTGCTATTTCTTCACCACAGTTGGTGTTTGAAGAATTATATCAAAGATGGGGTAATGAGTCAGCGAATCCATTCGGTGGTAATCCAACGTTTGTTGAGATTAGTACAGATGGAAATAACTGGACACAAATTGAAATTCATGCTGATTTTGGTGTGAAGGATGCAACAGACAACCCTGGCATCATGAAAATAAACCTTACTCCTTATGTAGCAAACGAACCTGTTGTTTACATTCGTTTTAGAATGCAGGGACTTTGGGACTATTGGTGGCAAATTGATGACCTTGCAATTGTTGAGGCTCCATCAAATGACTTGGTTGTGAATGTACCATATGTAAGATTTTTATATTCATCATTTGGTGATAATTCAGATTTCTTTTACAATACTCAAGTTCCTAAAGATCATGCTTATAGATATTTCTTAGGTGCAGGTGTTGAGAATTTAGGTGCAACAGATCAGACCAACGTTGGAATCAACGTTAAAATTGATGATGGAATGCAGGTTGTATTTGATGATAACCATGATTCTGTTGGAACATGGGGAGCTTCTTTAAAAGATACACTGATTGATACTACTGCATTTATGCCAGGTTATTACAAGGCAGATTATCGTGCTGTAATTACAGCTTATGCAGATGAAACAGAGCAAGTGCCAGAAGATAATTCAGACACAATTTTCTTCTCAGTTTCTGATACTACTTTTGCAAATGATATTGAACAGACAGGTAGCATAGCTCCATGGTCATATACTGATGGTGCTGCAGGCGATTTGATTGGTACATGTTACTGGATTGAGTGGGACGATACTGTTTCTTCAATTTCTGCATATGTTAGTGAATACACAACACCTGGTTCAACAATTATTAAAGGAGAAGTTTGGAAATACGATTCAAATTTAGGTGACAATATTCTTCAGATCGATTCAGAAGAGCATATTATTCAGCCAGAAGACCTTGGAACATGGGTTACTCTTCCTTTAACAGACGAAACTGGATTAGAACAAAATATTACAGGTGGTGCTACATATTACGCTATGATTAACTGTACTTGGTCTGATCCTGATACATTATTGTTAGGTTCTGATGGTGCAAATGTAAATAGTCATAGTTACACAATGGAATCTGCATTGAGAACAGGTTCAACATGGTATTACATTTCTTATATACCAATGGTACGTTTAAATCTTCACAGATCTGTTATCGAAGCTGATCCTTTACAAGCAGGTATTCTTGATATGGGTAATGTAACTTGTACTGGTGCAAACGATGGTTATGCTACAGTTAATGCAATTGGTGGTGATGGAAACTACACTTATGAGTGGAGTAATGCTGAGACTGATGCTACAATTTCAGGTTTATCAGCTGGCACATATACTGTAACAGTTACTGATGGGCTTGATTCTACCGAAGTAGCAACGGTTGATATTATGGAATCTGCAGCATTACTTGAGGTAAGTGTTACTTCAACAGATGCTACAACTATTGGCGGATTAGAGGGAACTGTAGATGCTACTGTTACTGGTGGTACAACTCCTTATACTTTTGTTTGGTCTAATGGTGCAATCACTGAAGACTTAACATTAGTTGGTGCAGGAGTTTATGAATTAACTGTAACTGATGCATACGGATGTGAAGCAACTGCAAGTGCTACAGTTAGTGAGCCTGATTGTTCTGCAATGACACTTACTTTTGATGGATCAACAAATGTGACTTGTAATGGTGGTACTGATGGTGCTGCTTTAATTACAGCTGCTGGTGGAACAGAGCCTTATACTTACCTTTGGAACAATGGTGAAACAGTAGAGGATGCTGTTGAACTTCCTGCAGGTTATGCTGTAGTAATTGCTACAGATGATATTGGTTGTGCGGTTGAAGATTCAGTTGAAATAACTGAACCAACTGAAATTGCTATCAATGGAGTAATTACGGATGTTGTTACAGCTGCTGATGGTGAAATAGATATAACAGTTACAGGCGGAACTTCTCCATACACATTTAATTGGTCAAATGGTGAAACAACAGAAGATCTAACAAGTCTTGACCCTGCAACATATACAGTAAGTGTAACTGACGCTGCTGGATGTGAAGCTTCAGAGTCATTTATTTTGGTTGATCCAGGATGCGATCTTGTTGCTTCAATATCAACTTCAACAAACGTTAGTTGTAATAGCTTAACTGATGGTTCTGCAACAGCAGATCAAACAGGTGGAACAGCACCTTACACTTATAACTGGTCTAATGGTGAAACAACAGCAATAATCGGTAGCTTAGGTGCAGGTACTTATACTGTTACAATTACTGATGATACCGGAACATGTTCAGATATTGTTTCTGTTGATATCACAGAGCCTACAGCACTAGATGCTTCAGCTACAGGATCAGACTTGACATGTAATGGAAACACAGATGGTACTGTTGATCTTACTGTAACTGGAGGAATAACTCCATATACGTTTGCTTGGTCAAATAGTGAAACTACTGAAGATCTTTCAGGTGTTGCAGCAGGTACTTATGATGTAACTGTTACAGATGCAAATACATGTGAAGTTATTGTTACCGGAACTGAGGTTACTGAACCATCAGAAATTCAGGCTAACAGTACAATTACAGATGCAACTGATTGTGATGCAACAAACGGTGAAGCTCAAATGTATATCTGGGGTGGAACATCTCCATATACTTTTGCATGGTCTAATGGTGAAACAACTGAAGATCTTGCTTCTGTTGCTGCTGGTGACTATTTTTTAACAATTACTGATGCTAACGGTTGCGAATTTGAAACTGATACAATAGCTATTGGTGGATGTGATAATGCAATCTCAGAAATTGATTATGCATCAATTATCAATGTATTTCCAAACCCAACAACAGGTGTGTTGAACATTGCAAATGCTGATAATTCTGTAATTACAATTATTGATATCATTGGAAATGTTGTTGAAGAGATTGAAACAGCATCAACAATGGAAACAGTAAATATTTCTGGTTACCCAGAAGGTTCTTATTTCATTAGAATAGCAAATAAGGATTACATGGTAACTAAGAAAGTTGTTTTAGTTAAGTAAGAGAT
>PKSZ01000727.1 GCA_002869425.1 Marinilabiliales bacterium | reverse complement strand
TAGCATGTGTTGTTGTTCCTTTGTATCCGGGAGCAGCAGTTTCAACCCTGCCAAACTTATCAACCTTAATCTCAACCACAACTTTCCCTGATTCATCACAGTTATATTTTGGTTTAATTAGAGCCTGTGGCTTTCTTCCTGTTAAACTATATGATATGCCACTCCCAGGAATATTGCTTCCTTCGTAACTTGTAGCATTAATATCACCCTCCTCTTTTCCTTTATCCGTACCCTCGTTATCAGGACCCTCTCCTGTCGAATTGTTGTTATAACGTTCATTATTAAATAAAAGATCCGGGTTTACAACTCTTTCTTCAACTTCTTTATCCTGTGTTTCTACAACTTCATCCGACTCAACAACTTCCTTACGCTCAGAGGATTCAACATAAGGAGCCTCTTCAAAATCCTGAGTTAAAACCTCTTCATTAACATTCTCTTCCTGAGTTTTTTCTGGTGCAGGAGTACTCTCAACCCTCTCAGGCTGAACCATTCCTGAACCCATATCGTCTGTTCCAAAATTCACAAGAATGGATTCTTCGCCTGGCAATGGCAAAGGTGTTGTAAATCCACTAACCAAAAGAATAACAGCAAGAACAATATGAAATGCAATGGTTCCGAGTATTCCGTTTCTATTTTTTTTAAATAAATTCATACTAATTTGGACTCGTAGCTAAAATTAACTTGTAATTGTTTCTTTTTGCGATATTCATTACTTTCACTACTTCCTCAATAGGCACAGTTTTGTCTGCATAAAGCGAAATATAATTATCCGGATTACCGCTTAGTTTGTCTTGCAAAATTCGTTCCAAACTATTAATATCTACCTGATCAGACTCCACAAAAAACTGCAAATCAGAAGTTATTGAAACTGTTGTTTGCGGTTTTGCATTTTCCTGGTTACTCCCGTGTGGTAAAAGTAATTTAAGCGCTGTAGGATGCACCAATGTTGAAGTAATCATAAAAAATATAAGCAAAAGAAATACAATATCTGTCATAGATGACATATTGAAACTTGAGCTCACTTTATTTCGTGATTTAATAGCCATAATATATTAATTTGAAGCAGGTTCGTACAATAAATCCATAAATTCTGTTGCTCTTGCTTCCAGTTGATTTACAACTTTTTCTACACGTGCTACCAAAAGATTGTATGCCAAATAAGCAACAATACCTACAATCAATCCAGCAACAGTTGTTACCATCGCGGTATAAATACCATTGGATAGCAGACCAACATCAATATTTGCTCCTGCATTAGCCATATCGTAAAATGCCCTGATCATTCCGATAACAGTACCAAGAAATCCAATCATAGGTGCAGCACCCGAAGTAGTTGCCAAAGTAGCAAGATTTTTTTCAAGCTTTGAAACTTCAAGCTTACCCACATTTTCAATAGCAGCATTAATATCATTCAAAGGCCTTCCAATTCGATTGATACCCTTTTCTATCATTCTGGATACAGGTGTATCTATCTGCCTGCAATACGATAAAGCATCTTCTACTTTTCCAGCTGCAATATTTTCCTTTATTCTATTCATAAAAGAAGCATCATCTTTAGCAGCACGCTGTATTGCAAACAAACGTTCAAAAAAGATATAGACTGCAATTACAGACAGTAACAAGATTGGAATCATGATCCAACCTCCTTTCAAAGCCAGATCCCACAAAGACAAAGACAATTCCTGAGCCTCACCGGCTGCATCCGCTACATTTGCGGCTTCATCTGCAACATTGATTTGCAATAGCATTGATAACATAATACCTAGTTTTTAAAATTTTTTCAAACAGTTGCAAATTATTCACATAAAGGATACATAGTCAACTGCTTTTGTTTTTTTTATCAACAGAACACTGTTAAAGAAGCACCAAAAAGAAAACGGGATATAACAACAATGTATTATATCCCGCAAAACAATTTTATATAAAAAATCTATTCATCAGACTTATCTATCAGAAAGACAGCGCATTCATTCACTGCTTCAAACTTATGCACCTCAATATGAGTAGGAGATTTTATCTCTGAACTGCTTCCAGAAACCTTGGCCAAGCCAGAGCACAAAATGCCTATTTTATCTTTTAACTCATGAGATTCTCCGGGCTTGAGGAACATTAATTCACCTTTTGTTAGCCATTTTTTAAATTTCTTTGGACGCCAATACGTATATGGTTCTGCCGATTTGAGACAATTTGCAGCATACCTTTCCGATGTTATTTTCCATAATCTCTGTTTCAATTCGGGAATTTCATCCATAAGAACCTGTAAATTGGCCGCTGACATATAAAATGTAGTAAGAGGTGATTCTGCTTCTACTCCTGCATTTCTTTGCTTTTTTGTAAGCACTCCCATTTCTCCAACGATACTACCTTCACCTACCAAATCAATTATTTCATCGTCCTGGGTAATCTTTGCACTACCTCTTGCAATAAGATATACACCATCTGAAGCTGCACCTTCTTTCATCAGTTTATTACCAACAGTAAATATTTTCCCGGAGAAGCTACGACTAATCCTATCCAGCTGATCCTCTTAAAATGCTTCAAGCCAAGATACTTCTTCTAGAAAATCTATTGCTTCAGGAACCTTTACTTTAGGAGGCTTATGCATCAATTTCTTCATTCGCTCCTCGATAGTATGAATCATTTTCGCAGCCTCGCCTGAATCAATCCGACCATTCTTTTGCAATCTTTCAACTGTTTTAAGCTCATAATTTAATAACATTCTTATAGCCTGTCTTGTTGCAATTGCGTCATAAATTTCCGGATATGTTTTTTTCAAATTCCGGATAAAAGTAAGACCTTCAATCTTGTTCTCATTGATTTCATTTTCAATTATGCCAAGATTTTTATTACCCTCTTCATCTCCATCCTCAAGACTTCTATACATACTTTCCACAAGCTTAATCACATCCTCCTGTGCATCGATAAAACCACGCGCACAATCATAGCTTACAGCAAGACGCTCAAAAAACAGATGTCTTGTAATATTTTTCAGAAGCGGTACCGTTTGCAGTCTTGACAATAATTTTGGCGTTTTCATCAACAGTTCAAGATCTTTACGATGAGAAAGCTCCTGCAGTCCTCCTTCATCAAGCATTCCATCTATACTATCAGAAAGTCTTCTTACAGCAACAGGTCCAAGTAATCCATCCTTAAACTGGTGCCAATAACTACTTTTCTCTTTTTCAAGACATCTTTTTCTCATTTCTGAGATGGTTTCGATCTGCTCGTCCAAATTATACTCTTCGACATCTTTGGGAAGATATTCTTTCACCTGTGACCAATTTGCATTGCTAATGAAACGATCCGACTTCAATCTTTCTAATTGATTCTCTGAAGCTGTTCGTAAATACTGATTGGCACTAACAATCATCAAAGCTTTTGCAGGAGCCACTTTTGTTAATCCCAGTTTATTAACTACAAACTTGATGGTTGTTGCATTAATCAATAGAGTTAAGGTCACTATTCCTGCTGTTAAAAACAGGAATTCGTTTTTAATATTATCAAAATGTTCAGCTCCAGACAAATTCAGAATATCAGCCATTCCATTTGCTTCCAGCACACTGTAATCTACATTGGCAACAACCAAAGCCAAAGCCAATCCAATTGCGCCTCTAAGGGCACCATACCAGATAACAACAGCATTTTTAACATCCAATCCATAGCCAAATTTTTTCATTAGCGGATAGAACATAGCGATAACCAGAGCCCTAACAACATGAATACCGATATACAGGATACCCAATATAATAAAATCATTTCCTGTAAACTCAATTCGCTGAGCGATCACTAAACCTACAATAATAAATATCAAAGTGTTTGCAATAAAAGCAGCCATTTCCCAAAACTCATGCAGAAAATGCTGAACTTCCGGGCTTATCCTCGTTTTTCCTACTCCTGCCATAGCCAATCACAAGGACACAAGCCCCAAGACACCGCTTACATGCATAAAATCTTCAGCTATATAAAAAGTAATGTAAGCTGCTGCTACAATTACACTGATTTCGATAAGCATATCGTTGAAGACCCGCTTCACCCATGCCAGCGTAACACTTCCAATTACAACTCCTAATAGTACACCTCCCATGGCAACTTTTATAAAAGAAACCAAAGGACTTCCACCGGCACTTAGCAAATTATCTGCTGCCACACGAACCTCTTCACTACTAACACCAAGGCTAGAAGCAGCTGAGGCCAATGCAGTTGGATCAGCATGTACAACAGATTCT
>PKSZ01000496.1 GCA_002869425.1 Marinilabiliales bacterium | reverse complement strand
TTTAACTCAGTGTACACGAGTTCTTACGGGTAATGGCGGTGGAGCTACCGGAGGAATAGATGATCGTTTCGATTTCATATTTTTCAACGATGATCTTATCAATGGTACAAATAATTCCGTTTACAAAGCAAATTCCTACACGGTTTTCGGCAATGATGGCAATGCAGACAAATATGGTAATGATATCAATGCTTATACAAGTTCAATATACTCTTCCACTGTTTTAGATGCTTTGTACAATTGTTCGGATCATCTACCTGTTATAGCTGAATTTGTTATTGGAGGTACTCCTGCCCTTAGTTCTGCAGCAGAAATATTAAATTTTACCTTGCCTGAACAAACCGGACAGGCAAATATTAACTCAGGCAATGCCTCAGTAGACATTGAAGTGCTAAATGGTACAGATATCAGCAATTTAACACCGGATATAACAGTTTCTGCTTATGCCAGTATTTCTCCTTTAAGTGGAACAATTCAGGATTTCACCACCCCTGTTACATACACCGTAACAGCTCAGGATGGAAGTCAGAAAGTATGGACAATAACAGTTACTGAAGCACCTGCTGCCAGCATTACAAGCATATACGATATTCAATACACAGCTAATGTTTCAGGCGATTCTCCCTATGCAGATCAGTCCGTTTTAACAGCAGGTACTGTTACTGCGGTAGGAAGTGGTTCATATTGGATACAAGATGGCCCCGGTCCCTGGAATGGGTTATATGTTTTTGATTCTGATCACACACCTACAATTGGAGACAGCCTTATCCTTGAAGGTGAAATTACAGAATATTATAATTTAACTGAATTGAGAAATTTAACCAGTTATAATTCGGTTTCTGCAGGAAATACAGTTCATCCCACTGAAGTTTCAACAGGATCAGCGGGATCAGAGGAATATGAAAGTGTATTTGTAACCCTAACCAATGCTGAATGTATAAATACAGATGCTGGATATGGCATGTGGGAAGTAAATGATGGTACAGGAAATGTATTAATTGACGATATTTTACAGACTTTTACGCCTACTTTGGGCTCTATTTATACGGTAACAGGCCCTGTTTTTTATAGCTACGACGAATGGAAAGTTTTGCCAAGAGACCTAAACGATATTGTGTTTACGTATAAAGAAAGCATTACAAATTCTGACTTGTCTATATATCCTAATCCTGTTCATGATATTTTGTATTTCAGAAATGATGAGAAAATACAATCGGTGAAACTATCTAATAATCTGGGACAAACCATAAATACAGTATGCAAAAATGGAAAACTGCAGTTGAATGATCTTGAAACCGGCATGTATATTTTAAGAATTCAATTTCAAGATAATTCAATCAATAGCTATAAAATAATCAAGAATTAAATAGAAAAACTACGGGGCTGTCTTCAACAAGATGGCCTCTTTTTTGTGTCCTAAAAAAGTACTTGGAAAGTTTTTACTTTACTATTTCCCCGAACAAATCGAATTCGGTAGCTTCAAGAATTCTTACCTGCCTGAATTCTCTTGGTTGAACATCCTGATTATTTTTAATCAATACTTCATTATCGACCTCAGGAGAATCATACTCTGTTCTGCCAATTATATAATCTGGTTCAACCCTATCAATAATTACTGTCATTGTTTCACCTATGAATTTCTGGTTGTTCCTAAAAGATATTTCTTCCTGAACAGACATTAATTCTTCCATTCTTTCCAATTTCACTTCATCAGGAATGGAATCTTCATAATTTATATAACTATAAGTTCCTTCTTCATGAGAATATGTAAATACACCCAAGCGATCAAATTCAAATTCCTTTACCAATTGTAATAGTTCAGCATAATCGGCTGCCGTTTCTCCCGGATGACCAACAAGAAGTGTTGTTCTGATCATTACTTTGGGTATCTCTTTACGGAGCTTATTGAGAATCAATAAGGCATCATTTTTATCATACCCTCTTCGCATCCGCCTTAACATATGTGAGCTTATATGCTGAAAAGGGATATCAATATAGTTGCAAATTTTTGGTTGGTTCTTAATCGTTTCAATTAACGCATCTGAAAAAAATACAGGATATGAATATTGCAAGCGAATCCATTCTATACCTGAAATATTCACCAATTTCTTTAATAAATCAGACAAGGATGCTTTTTTATATAAGTCCAAACCGTAATATGTAAGATCCTGAGCCACCAAAATAAGCTCTTTTACTCCTTTTTTAGCAAGTAATTCTGCTTCTTGTATCAAAACATCCATAGGTACTGACTTATGCTGGCCCCTGATGATTGGAATGGCACAAAAAGAACAACTTCTATCACATCCTTCAGCAATTTTCAGGTATGCGTAATGTTTTTGTTTATTAATAAATTGCCTGTCCAGACCTTTCTTTCTTTCTGATTGTAATACTTTAAGTATCTCATCCAAATCGTTTACACCAAAAAAGTAATCCACCTCAGGCATTTCCACCTGTAATTCATCCTTATAGCGCTGAGACAAACATCCCATTACAAAAACTTTATCTATCAACCCCTTCTTTTTGGCATTTACAAAATCCAAAATGGTATCTATAGATTCTTCTTTGGCATCCTGTATAAAACCACAAGTATTAACAATTACAATTTTCGCTTCATAGTTGTTTTGGTCAAACACAAACTCATAACCATCAACTGCAAAAGCAAGCTTCTCCGAGTCAACAATATTCTTTGAACAACCCAGTGTAACAAGATTGATTTTCATCATATAAAAAAGGAATTCTAATTAAAAAGAGAATCTACAAATTCAGATTTATTAAATACTTGTAAATCTTCTTTCTGCTCACCTATCCCAATATATTTTACAGGTATTTTAAATTGATCTGAGATTCCAATTACGACACCACCCTTTGCTGTTCCATCAAGCTTTGTAAGCGCAATTGCATTTACTTCAGTTACACGAGTAAATTGTTTGGCTTGCTCAAAAGCATTCTGACCTGTACTTCCATCCAATACAAGAAGTATTTCCTGTGGAGCATCCGGAATTACCTTTTGCATAACCTTTTTGATTTTCCCCAACTCATTCATCAGGTTCACCTTATTATGCAACCTACCTGCTGTATCAATAATAACAACATCTGCATTGTTTGATTTAGCAGAAACCAATGTATCATATGCAACAGAAGCCGGATCTGATCCCATTTTTTGTTTAACAATAGGTACATTCACTCTTTTAGCCCATATCTCCAGTTGGTCAATAGCAGCAGCTCTAAATGTATCAGCAGCACCCAAAACCACTTTTTTCCCATTGGCAGTAAACTGATGTGCTAATTTGCCTATTGTTGTTGTTTTACCTACACCATTAACGCCTACAACCATAATAACGTAAGGTTCATCTGATTTTGGCAATTTAAAATCCTGATAATCGATAGTATTGGTTTCTTCCAGCAATGAAGCGATTTCCTCTTTTAGTATGCCATTTAGCTCTGATGTACCCAAGTATTTATTCTTGGATATCCTTTCTTCTATTCTTTCAATAATACGGATGGTTGTTTCAACACCTACATCACTGGAAATTAATATTTCCTCCAGGTTGTCCAGAACTTCATCGTCAACCTTGGATTTACCAACAATTGCCCTGGAGAGTTTTTTAAAAACACTTTCTTTTGTTTTTTCCAGACCTTTGTCCAGTTTTTCCTTCTTTTCTTTATTAAACAAGCCGAAAAGTGCCATAAGCAAAATATTTGAAAACTAAGTAAATATACAATTTGTACAGATAAAAAAAAAGCTTTCCATACAGAAAGCTTTTTCTATTAATATTTTAATCTGAAATTATTTCTCTTCAAAAAATTTCTTCAAGTTATCGTTATGAATCATTTCTTCACGAAATTCATATGCACCGGACTTTTTGCTTTTCACCATTTTTATGCACTTTGTAAAATTTCTACCGGCACCTGTCTGTAATGATGCAACTGCTTTCTTTGCCATAGCTATTCAGTTTTATTTAATTTCTCTGTGTACTGTTACTTTTTTCAAAATTGGATTGTATTTCTTTCTTTCCATTCTGTCTGGAGTGTTCTTTTTGTTCTTGGTAGTAATATACCTTGAAGTACCAGGCTTTCCTGAATCTTTATGTTCTGTACACTCTAATATTACCTGTACCCGGTTCCCTTTTCCTTTTTTTGCCATGGGTTATACCTCCTGATTAATATGTTTTAATATACCCTTTTTTCTTTGCATTTTCAAGACAAGCCTTAAGACCTTTCTTGTCAAT
>PKSZ01000361.1 GCA_002869425.1 Marinilabiliales bacterium | reverse complement strand
TTATAATGCTGGCCTTGCTGAAATCCAAAAATCTCACAAAACTCCTTTGAGCCCACCCACTGCATTGTATTCAAATCTGCGTCAAAGCTTCCTAAACGTGCAATCTTCTGAGATAAATCAAGATTTTCCTGATTTTTTTTCATGTCTGTTAGATCCCTCGTGCTAACAACAATGCTTTCAACTTTACCATTTCGAAAAACAGGAATGTATGAAACACCAAGAAAAATTCTTTTCCCATTCGGTAAGTCAAACCACTCTTTATATTCTTCTTGCTGTCCTTTAAGAGCAAGTTCAAACCGGGGCTTAATAACATTCAAAAAAACTTCACGACCAAAAAGATCCTCTACCGTATGGTTCTCAATTTCCTCCCTACTGTGATTGAAATATTTTAAATATGCATCATTAACTTTTTTATAGACAAAGTCTTTTGATACATATGACATAGGTTCAGATATTTTGGAAATAATAACTTCATATGCATTTATGTCTTCCTGCGAAGATATTTGTTCAGTAATATCCTCAAGATTCTCAAACAATGCAATAATTTCATTTCTATCATTATGAATTGGAAATGCACTATAATTAAAATGTTTTCCAAGTTCTGGAATATGAATCTTCTCGTCGAGAACCTCCTCACCATTTAATACTCGCTTAAGTGTACAGGATGATCCATTACAATCATTGGAACAAATAAAATCATAACACTTCTCTCCTTCAATCTTCACTGAATCTATCTCATAATATTGTTCAAACATGTCGTTTGTAAACAAAATATTATAATCCACATCAATGATCCGAACTGCATTTGGATTCAAATCAATTAGCTTTTTAACAAAACCTTTGTTGATGATATTTTTCGACTCTCCCTCTTTCTCCATCAAAAATTATTCTATTGTTCTATTATTCCAAGATCTAAGTTTAATTCCAATTTCCCGGATGAATTTTTTGGATTGAAACTAAAATCATGAAACTCCGCTATTTTAAGACAAGCCTTTAAATGCAAGGGCAATAAATCTGCTTGTTTTTTTTGCAAACGTATAATTTGTGCATTCAATTTATCAAACTTACTGACTGATGAAATATCTATCTGAAAAACCAATGAACCGTCATCACTGAAAATATTTATTACAGAGGACTCTTCAAGGTTCATTATTAAGAAATTATACAGGTTTCGGAAAAACAGACCCAAAGAAACCCTTTCAGCATAAATAGTAAGCGTTTCTTTTAAGAATGTATTCAAACGAATATTTTTCTCCTTCAACTTCTGAATAAACAATCTCTCTGTATCAATTAAAAGCTTTAAAAGCTGAAGCCTTGATTTTTCAACATTTTGTTGCTCAGAGTTTTCATATAACAACGTAAGCATATCATCCACATAGCTTACAACACTTGTAGTATCATTGTAAATCCGGTTGATCAACCCATTTTCAAATGTATCCTCAATTTTTGGCTGATAAACAATTGTTTCTGCTTTTTCAAGAATAGATATCAGGGGGTATCGCAAATCATGACTTAAAATAGAGATAAACTGTTCCTTCAAATTAAGCAACGAACGAATAGAATCCTCTTTGTGTTTAAGACGCAAAGCAACTCTTATTCGAGCAAGAAATTCTGAAATCTCAATGGGCTTCCTGATATAATCAATTGCACCAAGATCCAGCGCTTTTTGAACATCTTCCACATTGGTTTTTGCTGTAACCATTATAACAGGAATATCTTTGTACTCCTTTTTACTTTGCAAAAATTCCAGAAATTCATAACCATTCATTTCAGGCATCATAATGTCCAGCAATATAATATCAGGAATTACTTGATTTAATTGCTTTTTTGCAACTGCTCCACTACCTGCCAAAATAGGATTATACCCACTTTCTGAAAGTATATCCTGCATGAGATCAGTTATTGTTGGCGTATCATCAACAACAAGAATTTTTGCTCCGGTATATTCTTCCATATAAAACAATTTTTTATCCATAAAATTAACAAAAAAAATGATCACAAAAGAAAGGTATTAAGGATTCTTTGATTCAGCCTCACAGGTGTATCAAAACGGACATCCTTATAATACAATCGCACGAAAAAAATGAATTAACAAAATCATCAGGGCGCCCTTAACTACTGAAATACTGCCACATAAGAGGTTTGGCATGCATTTTACAATAGAATGAAAAACGTTGCTATGAAAAACCTAATAATCTATACGTGTTTATTCTTATTCTCCATGTATTCATTCGGAGAATCAATTCCAGGCTCAAAAGGTGCACGAATTTCAGGAACAGTAAAAGACAAATCCAACAGTAAAAATCTTGAATATTCAAATATTGCTCTTTTTAACCAGATTGACTCATCAATAGTAACCGGAACCATTACCGATCAAAATGGAACTTTTATACTGGAAAACATTCCTTCAGGAAAATACTACCTGGAGGCCGATTTTATTGGTTATAAAAAGGAAACAATTGAAAACATTGAAATCAAAGGAAAAAAAGACGATGTATCCATCAATATTGGATTAATTGTAGCAGCAGAAATGCTAAAAGAAATGGAAGTAGTAGCCGACAGAAACTATATTGATTATAAAATTGATAAAAAAGTTGTGAATGTAAGCCAGCATATTAATGCCCAGGGAGGATCGGCAGCAGATGTACTCGAGAATGTTCCCTCAGTTGCAGTGGATATGGATGGGAATGTTAGCCTGAGAGGCAGTACTAGCTACACTGTTTTAATTGATGGAAAACCCTCCGTTTTGGAAGGCAGTGATGCACTAAAACAAATACCTGCTGAGATGATAGAAAACATTGAGATCATCACCAATCCATCTGCAAAATATGACCCTGACGGCACAACAGGCATCATCAACATTATCTTAAAAAAGAACAAACAAGATGGTGTAAATGGAATGGTATCCGGCACCTACGCTACCATGAATAAGTTTGGAGGAAATGCCAACATCAACCTTCGAAAGGGCAAAGTAAACTATTTTATCAGTGCAGATTACAATAAAAACCCTAACAAAGCTTCGGCTTTTGAAGACAGAACAAATTATTCAGGAGATACTACATTGTTTCTTGAAGAAAGAAGCGACAGAGAACACACCTTCAGACCATGGAAACTCACAGGCGGTGCAGACTATATCCTAAACGATCGTAATTCTGTTACCATTTCAGCTAATGTTGGTAGTTATGGCTTTTTTAGAGATTTTGAAACCAGGTATCATGCATATACTGAACCTTACACAAACGACAGCTATATCCTTTCCAACAATTCATTTTCAGTTGATGGACTGTATTACTCTGCCAATGCCACATATATTCATAAATTCAGAAATGAAGGCGAAAAAATTGAAGCCACAATTTCTGCCTGGCAATGGACTGGAGAACAAACAGAGAGCTCCAATCAAACATCAACAGATGCCAACTGGAATTCACTAGGATCTTACGATAAAAGTCGCACGCGACATCTTAGCCTCAGGGACAATCTGAAAATAAAAGCAGATTATACCAAACCTATTGGAAAACATAAGCTAGAAACAGGTATACAAGCACACATTAACCCAGGAACCAATGAATTCATTTTTGAGGATTATGATCCGGATTCTGATCAATGGCTTGAAAACAACGAATTTAGTAACTACATGGAATTCAAAAGGAATCTCTATTCTGCATACGCCATAGTATCGGGGCAGGTAATTGGATTTGGATACCAATTGGGAATACGGGGTGAATATACTGACAGGCTTTTACACCAGGTAACAAGCGAAGAAAAATACCCGGTAGAACTTCTGAACTATTATCCAAGTGTTCACCTTTCAAGAGCAATAAACCAAAGCCAGCAATTACAGCTAAGTTATTCCAGAAGAATAAACAGACCAAGACCCTGGGAGCTTAATCCATTTCCAAATTATTCTGACAACTACAACTTTAGCAAGGGAAATCCATACTTATTACCCGAAGACATTGATGCTGTAGAATTTAACTACTACAACAGAATGAAGAAAGGGTTTGTTTCTGCTGGTCTGTTTTATAGACTAACACACAACACCAAGGTTATGAACATCAACATCGACGAACAAAACAGACTGTATCTGCTGTTCGAGAACCTTGACAACACCAACTCCTCTGGTACTGAACTTATGGTAAACCTTGATCCTGTAAAATGGTTCAACCTTAACGTAAGCACCAGTATATACCAGTACAACATGAAAGGAAACATAACAGGTCGTGTGGTAGACAAATCAAGCCTGGTAGCAGACAGCAGGGCATCATTTACTGTAAAAATCAAAAATACAAACAGAGTCCAAATAAACGGATTCTACTCCAGCCCTCAAGAAGAGGCAGTAGGTAGCAGGGAGGCAATGTACGGATTCGGAATTGCAATCAAACAAGATCTTTTTGAACGAAAAGCAACACTCTCGCTCTCTGCACGCAACTTGTTTGGAACAAGAAAATATCGTGTAAAATCTGCAACAGATACTTATGCTTCTTATATTGGACACGATGGTGAAGCAAATGTAGTAAGGCTAACTTTTACGTATAGAATCAACAACTATAAGCAAGTTAACAGAGAAGAAATGGAAATGAATTTTGGAGCGCAATAGGGTTTATTATATTTTTTTCGGGCGGAATTACATAATGTGTACTTCCGCCTTTTTGCTTTGCAATTCTCTGTAAATTAGACTATCTTTAGTGGTATTCAACCAAAACATTTCAGATATGCTTGTACGAAAAATTAAATGTCCTTCATGCGGAGCTAATAAAGTAAATGAAATTACTACCGGGTTCATTTTTTGCGATTACTGTAGCACATTTATGGGTTACGACTTCAAAAACATGCAGGATGAAGCCAGCAGTGTTTACGACATGGATTATTTTCAAAAACATGGCAGCTGGCCGCCAGACACACAAGCATACATGACTGTTCTCCAGGAAATTGGAACTGCCGTAGCAAATGAAAATGCAGAACTATACCTTGAAAACATTGTAAAAATGCATGAGCTGGAAATGAAGCTATTTCCTAAAAGATTTGCTCCCAAGCTAAAGATGTCCAAATATCGGGATCAGATGGTTGAATTTTATCGTCATTTCTGGAAAGAAAGGCTGGAAAAAGGATACTTCGAAGAACAAAAACAAACCCAGCAAATGTTTGCTGAATTACAGGCAAATATCACTACTGAAACTGTAAACTACAAACCCGTATGGGTATATGATGAAAAACTGGAAGCTTATTTTGACGCCGTTTTTGCATATAGTAAAGAAATGGCTGAAAAAGTTTCAAGTTACGATTGTTTAGAATATTACCCTGAACCCATAAATAATGCATATACGGAAATGGTACTGAAGCAATCCATAAACGGTTATGCTTCATACCTCGACGAAGAAACATTCAATAAGGTTTTAGATCATCTTGGTTTAAAAACAGAATATATTGAAATACCTGAGGTTAATACCACTGAACAAAATTGTTTTGGATGCGGTGCTCAAATTTCGGTTCCTGAAGGCTCAGAAAAAATGATCTGTGAATATTGTGGAAGCACAAACAATATCCAGGCGGCTGGAGTAGTTTGTTTGAATTGTGGCGGAAATGTAAGTCCTGATGAAGCCAGAGAAAACAACAAATGTTCATTCTGTGGAGCTATTCTAAGAATTATGGACTTCCATTGATCACATACCGCGTAATGGATAACTTTCCGAACTTTCAGGAAGAATAAACAGCTTAAAGTTGTTTATCTGCGATCTTTCCATATACATGATGCCATCCAGGTGATCCAGCTCATGCTGGAAAATATGGGCTGTATATTCATGATCAATTCGTTCTGTAATTGTTGTTCCATCGAGCAACTGATATTCAACATCCACCCAAATTGCCCTGTATGTTGAATCCGGCATATCAGGATACCCAGCCTCTTGCGGAACGCTCAGGCAGCCATCAGCCCTTTGCACAAGCGTATCTGATCTTGCAGTAATAACGGGATTGACATAAAATTCAAAAGGTGCTCCAAAGGGATTCCACCAAGGCGCTTTATCGTAGCGTTGAATCCAGCATGCTCTTCTGTTAATACCCACCTGCGGTGCAGCAATCCCAACACCTGTATTTAATGGATCGGTCACCGTCAGGTACATTCGTTCCTTCATGTGAACAATTTCATCATAATTGCAATCAACAGACAAAGGATCAGAAATTGAAACCAATATATTTGAATCGGGATGCTCAAAAATATTCATTACTTCCATTTCAGTTTCCGTTCCTGCCGCCAAAATTAAATCGATCTCGTCCTGGGTAAGACTAAATGATTTGGGGTTTTTTATACCATCAGAATAGTACGGCTCACATGTCCCCACATAAATAACAGCCCGATAAAAATTTGTATCTGTACTGGATATCAATAATTCAGGATTGTTTTCACCGTCAAGATCAAGCCAATTTATGCTATCCTGTGAAATCTGCCATTGTACATCTCCGGATGTATAACCAGAGATATTTATTTCTACAGAATCACATTCTAAGCTTTGTGCTAAAATAAAATTGTGAAATATTCCAACTATTGCAAAAGCAAAAAATACATTGAAAATCGTTTTTTGCATGGCTCTAATTTTTAATTATCCTATGTGTGGAAACTATTCTGTCAGACTGTATCAACACAGTATATATCCCTTTTGGTAATTGTTTCAAAGAAAATATTTTCTCCTGATCTTCAACAACTTCAGAAAACACACAAACACCAGAAGCATTATAAATATCAAGGGTAAATGCTTTATGAGAACAATGTACTATTAGCTCATTGCTAAAGGGATTTGGATATACTTCTGTATTCAAAACCCGTTCATCAATATCTGTACAAACAGAAACTTCAACGGTAACTTCATGCTCAGTTGTACAATTATTCTGATCAGTAACAATAAGCATATACGAGGTTGTTTCATCGCCTGAAAAAACAGGGGCTTCTGAAGTAGGATCATCAAGAAAAACTGTCGGGCTCCACAAGTAAATTAAATTACCTGCACCACCGGTTACCACAGGAGATTCACCCAATTGCACTGTTTCTCCTTCGCATACTTCAATCGAAGCAGGGAGGTTAACCTGCATGGCTTCAGGAATATTTGCATTCACATAGGCAATTCGCTGAGCAAATCCACTACTTCCGAATATAATTAAAACAAGTAAACCCAGATATATTCTCATATTAGTTTGAATTACTGACACATAGCACAATCTTTCTTACTTAAAGAAGATGTGAAAAATACCAAAAAATACGTATCAAAACAAATATAAAAAAAGGTACCGTTTGAGTTGAGGCTTATTATCAAAAGAATGTGGTGATTTATCTTTTGAATAGATTTTGTCTATTTCTATTTTTCAAGAAAAGAAACTTTATCTTCTTTGCACATTAACTGAGCAACATCTCTGGCAGATTTTACAGCAACCGGCAAACCGCCACCGGGGAAAGTCCAATGTCCGCACATATAAAAGTTCTGAAGTCCTTTAATTCTATATTTTACAGGGAAACCTTTACTTCCAGAACTCTTTGGAAGCCATCCCTGCAGGCTACCCTGCCAGTTTCCGGTATATCTATGATATGTAGCCGGAGTAGACAATTCTGTCAGCTCTATGTTTTCCTGCAAGTCTTCAAACTTACTACTCAGTGCATCAATGAGCTTATCTTTCAGTTCCTTCTTGGCCTGATGATATGTTTCCGGATTGTTGTTTTTCAAATCAATCCAATACTGGCCTTTTTGCGTATAAATAGTTACTGTAATCATTGATTTTCCCGGGGGTGCAAAGCTATCATCGTAGTTATAAACATGGCTTTCAGCCCTGCTTACCGTATCGCCATCCGGTAGTATAATCGGATCAGGTAGAATATGCCGTGTAATGGGGACACGATTTTTATATTCTTTTTTAACACCCAGTGCAAGATACAGGGCAGAAGGAAACAAATCGTACAATCCGGATTTCAATTGTTCAGTAAATTTATCGGTAAACTTATCCTTTAGCAATTTTGAAATTGTAAATCTCCAATCAGCAGCTGAGACTACATAATCTGCAAAATGTGTTTGACCATTCTCCAGTTCAACACCCAAAACAGTTTCTCCATCCACGATCATTTCCAAAACCTGTTCACCATAATTAATTTGAGCACCAAGACGGGTAGATTTATCTTCAATTTTACGGCTAAATGCAAGAGATCCTCCTTTCGGAAATCCACCACAATGACTATCGTAAATGCACATTTGCATTAAAAGGGCCATCATAATATTTTCCTTTCCCTCAAAAATATATTTCCATGCTGTCTTCAAAAATGGGTTATGGAATTTCTCAGCGAACTGATAGTTTGTTTGTTTTCCCATCCTGACATAGTCAAAAAGCATGGGTGTATACAACATGAATCCAAAATATTCAGACAAACCAAACAATTCCCGGGGTTTTTCAAGCATTGGAGGAAGGCTGAATTTCTGAAGGCGTTTTGCTGATTTTATAAGCAAATCAATTTGCTTTTTATCCTCAGGAGCAAGATCAAGCAGGTACTCCCGAAACGAATTTATGTTTGTATAAAAATGAAAAACATTGCTTCCATACTTATTCACTACACCCGGCAGCTCTATGTCTGCCCGAATTTTATGATTGTGAAATTCAACCTGATTGATATCCAGCACTTCTGACCACATTTTGTAAAATGGACTCCGCTTTCCGGATCCCCATAGCCAGTGGATACAACCATCAATTGTATAATCTTTTCTCTGCCAACTGGTGCATAAACCTCCCGGTCTTAGATGTTTTTCAAACACTCGCGTTTCATATCCACATTGCTGCAAATAAGAAGCCAGTGACAAGCCGGAAACGCCTGCACCAATAATAATTACAGATTTCTTTCTCAAAAGTTCTCTTGTTATTCGTAAAGACAGCGATAGGATGTATCTCCGTTTACTTTTACTTTGAATTTTTTATCTTTTTCAACAATAAAAGTTTCATTTTCATAAAAAGTTTTCCACTCAGAGGCTCCTGGCATTAAAACTTCCATTGTACCGGAAGTAACCGTCATAAACTCTTTGGTAGCTGTTCCAAACTCATATTCTCCCTTTGCCATAACTCCAATTGTAGCATCACCCTTTTCTGTTTGAAAAGCGATTGACTTCACATTGCCATCAAAATATTCATTGGTTTTAAACATATCAGTAAATTTTACATTAAACATTACAACAAGAACCGCAGGAAGGCTGGCTCCCACAAGGTGGAATTGAAGAATTTTTCTTTGCCCTATTCTCTTTTGGCTTTTCAGAACACTCATCATTGCACTCAGGACACTTTGCACGATAGCTGGCACAAGGACCATAAACAGGATGTGAATATTCTACCAAATATCCGGCAGTCGAAAATGTCTTATCGCAAGACGTACAATGAAAAATCTTCATAAAATACAATTTGTACCTGATTCAAAAATAATAAAATTATGATGGTACCCACTGCCGAAACAGAATATTTTGCATTTGAAAAGGAGCTAATTCTCATAGGATTGACAAACACCGTTTTTCTGGCGTTTCTCATGCTCTTTTACAAGTTGGCGTATTTCTTCTGATGTTAATTCTTCCAGTATTTCAATTTTTGAACTACTTTCCATTTTCCTTATATGTACAAAAGGACAGTTCTTGTTGTTCAACCTTTCCGGACAATCAAATATTAATCCGTAAATTTTCTGCCTGTTTATCATAATTCCATTTTTCTGTTCAACCAATTATTAAACGTTTCCTAAATAAAAAAGTTTTGTGTTCCTAAACACAAATACGCATATTTTGCACCATGAAATGCTTCATATTTTTCATCAAGGAATGTTTTACTATATTAGTAAACACAATCAACTCACTATGTCAAAAATCCCAACAGTACCCGGAAGAGGCTTAAACAGTAAAGCTGCTCAAGAACTTAGAAAAGATCATCTAAAGAAAAATAAAATAGAAATTGATTCATTAGAGAGCTATAGCTTTGAAACCAGCAGCATTCAAAATAATATTGAATCCTTGATTGGTTCTATTGAAGTTCCGGTTGGACTGGTTGGCCCCCTGCTTTTTTCAAACCAGGAAAACGATCACTCTGAATTTGTTTATACTGCAGCAGCCACCACAGAGGGTGCTCTTATTGCGAGTATGAACAGGGGTGCAAAGGCAGTATCAGAAAGTGGTGGCTTTTCAGCAGCGGTTCTGCATCAAAAGATGACTCGTGTTCCATTGTTTGTCTTTGATAGCCTTAAAGAAACCATACAATTTGCCCATTGGATAGAAGCCAATTTTAATAGAATCAAAGAAGTAAGCTCCCGATATAGTAATCATGCCAATCTTACAGAAATTACCCATACAATAACTGGCAATAAGATTCATTGCAGATTTGTATATACCACTGGCGATGCTTCCGGTCAAAACATGACTACCAGCTGCACATGGCATGCCATTCTATGGATTGTTCAGACTTTTCAGGAAGAAACCGAAATACAGATTAAGCATTTTGTTATTGAAGGCAATGGATCATCCGATAAAAAGCCATCGTATATTTCTCTTATAGCAGGTAGAGGAGTGCATGTAGTGGCAGAATGCGAATTAACAGAAGAAGTTATCAAGCGTGTTTTGCGCAGCAGTTCTGACGAGTTCATTAGATTTTATACCAGTTCACTTGCAGCAAGCAACATCAATGGAATGTTTGGTTACAACATCAACTGTGCCAATGCCATAGCCTCAATTTATGCAGCTACAGGTCAGGATCTGGGATCGCTGCACGAATCCAGTACAGGAATATTATCGCTGGAAAAAACAGACAAGGGTTTGTATCTCTCATTATCACTTCCCTCTCTTGTTATTGGAACCATTGGTGGAGGCACACACCTTCCGGCTCAACAAGAAGTCCTGAAAATGATGAATTGTGCAGGAACCGGAAAAATTGATCGTTTTGCCAAACTCATTGCTGGTTTTGCTCTGGGACTGGAAATATCTACTTACGCAGCAATCATAAGCGGGGAATTTGCCAAAGCCCACGAAAAGCTGGGCCGCAACAAACCTGTCAACTGGTTGTCAAAATCTGAATTCGACAAAGAACTGATCAAGAACAGCTTACTACAAGAATATTTGGAATGGCAACCAGAGAAAATTTCCACATCAGACCTCTTAGCCACAGACAATGGAATATTAACCAACATAACGCAGAGGATCAATAAAAAAATAACAGGATTTATACCTGTTACTCTGAAAAATCCTAGAACGAACGAAATCAAGAATGTGGTTGTTAAGTCTAAGCCTACGGATCTTGAAACCATAAAAGGCTTACATATTATGGCTGCTTCGGTTGATCCCAAACTTTCAGACTTAATTTTCAACAATCGTCAAAATCTGGAATACTGGAATTGTCATATCCGTGAACACATAATGTATGAATTTCTGAAAAAAATCAACTTTAACAATACACCGAACTATTATGGTTCGGCAAATATTATCGAAAGAGAAGCCTTTCTATTGATTTTGGAGGAAATTAACATGTCAAACATAACACCAATAAATACAAACTGGACAAAAGAACAAATTCAGTCGGCAATCAAAGGCATCAGCCGGCTACACAAAACAACGATTGGAAAAAATCAAGAAATCCCCGAAACCCTTATCCCATTTGATGCATCATCTTCAATAGATCTCTACACAAAACTCCTACACACAAGCTTGCAAGACGATAGTCCCTTATGGCAGAAAGAAGGGATAAAAATGTTGCTACAATTCGTACCACAGAAAGCATCCAATTTTTTACTATACAAATCTATTACCCACAACGATTTTAATCCGCGCAATCTCTTCATAGACAAGTATAACAAGGCTATCATTTTTGACTGGGAACTAGCTACAATAAACTACCCGCAACGAGATATTGCAGAACTTTTAAGCTTTACCCTTGAAGATAATTTCAGCAAAGAACAACTGCTCGATTTCATACATTTTCATAAAGAACAGGTCGATCCGCTAGAAAAAATCCCGATTGATGAATGGCAGCAAAACTTTGTGTACTCAGTAAAAGAATTTGCCTATACTCGCGTTGCTTTTTACCTGGTGTTAAATATTATTGTAAAATATAATTTTGTGGAGAAAGTTTTTGCCAACTGTCTAAAAATGATCAACTTCCTGGAAGAAGATTAATCCCGGTTCAGATAGTTGTAATCACTCAACACCTGCTCAAGAAAAAACAGAGGGTATTCGTCGGATTCAACACACATTTTTTCCTGAATTTTATCTTTTGCCAGCTTACCCATTTGCGCGGAACTGCTTTCAGTTGGATTTTTGCGGATATGATCAATTACTTGTTTTACCGTTGTTATATCGGCATCATTTAAACGGGAAGCACTGGGATATACAAGCTTGTAGTCATCAGGCAATTCTACATGAATGGTTTTTTCAAGTCCTTTTTCCTTTGGACGCCTGATTACAGTTGTTCCTGCAGCCATGTCGCCCAGACGCTGACCTTTATTACTTAAAAAAATAGCAACCACGCTAATTCCTCCCATCAATAAGAGATTATCAACAATACGGAAAACCCAACGAACAAGATAATTCCAAAAGCTAACTTTTAATCCATTCAGTTTTACAACTTTAATTCTTATGATCACTTTTCCAAAGCTTTGACCGCCAAACAATAATTCACATACCAGATCGTAAAACATAATGGGTAACATAATGAGTAATATCATTGCTCCCATTGAATCGGAACCGCTGAGTGCCATGAAAAAAACAACCGTAAGAAACCAGGACATAAACACCATGTAATCCAGCACGTGCGCAATAGCCCGTTCACCTACACTGGCAACTTCATACTCAAGTTCTACATTCTGATTGGTTTGTATACTCAGATGTTCCACAGCGGTAAAAATAATTAATTATTTCGATCGGCATACAAATTTTGCCATGTAGAATGGTAATATCAATCAAAACGGTTATATTGCATTTCCGCTTGATGAGTAATGAAAGAGGTAGTTTTTTTAAATAAAAATTCTGATCGCTGGAAAGAATTTGAAGATGTTCTTGCCCATGGTAATATTACGCCGGATGAACTCGCAGATTTGTACATAGGCATAACAGATGACCTATCATATGCCCGAACCTTTTATCCGGATAGCGAAACAACATACTACCTCAACCGACTTGCCGTTAAAACCCATCAAACAATTTACGCCAACAAGAAAGAAGAAAAAGGGAAATTTGGTCGTTTTTGGGCCAGGGTTTTTCCACAACTGGTTTATGACCACAAAAAGTATCTTCTGTATTCTTTCCTAATCTTTTTTTTTGCAATGCTCATTGGATTTCTTTCCTCTGCCAATGATGAAACTTTTGTTCGCCTGATCCTTGGAGATAGCTATGTAAACATGACAATTGAAAACATTGAAAAAGGCGACACAATGGCTGTATACAAAAAAATGAACCAGGCAGATATGTTCCTTGGGATTTCCTTTAATAATATCCGGGTAGCCTTTATGGCTTTTGTTTTTGGGGTAATGTTTTCTGTTGGTACAGGAATGATCCTGTTTTACAATGGTGTAATGCTTGGTGCATTTCAATACTTCTTTTACAAGTACGATTTGCTTGGCGAATCGATTCTTACCATCTGGATACATGGCATGCCCGAAATATTTTCAATACTTGTAGCAGGCGCAGCAGGCATTATTTTGGGAAACAGTATATTATTTCCAGGCACATATTCCAGACTGGTATCTTTTAAGAAAGGAGTTATTAAGGGAATAAAAATTGTACTGGGACTTATTCCTATTTTCCTGGTTGCAGCTATGCTTGAAGGTTTTGTAACCCGATATACAGGAATGCCTAATATACTAAGAGCCCTTATTATAATATCTTCAATGGTATTTATTGCCTGGTACTTTTTCTTACTACCCTATAAACAAAGAATTAAAGAAAAGCATGAAAAAGAAATACATTGATTTCAGAAAAGAAAGACATTTTGGAGAAGTATTTACAGCAACTTTTTCATTTCTAAACCAGAACATAAAGCCTCTGGGTAAAGCCCTGATGTTGTATGCAGGCCCCTTTATTCTGATGGCTGGAATTGCAACCGCACTTGTGCAATCAAGCGTTTTTGATCTTCAAGCCGACTTGTATCAAAACAATATGGGTCAGTACAATGATCCTTTTGAGTGGATGTATAGTTTCTTCTTTTATTATGCTTTCATCATGATATTTTACGTAATAGGCTACACCATGATCATTGGCGTTTTGTATTCCTACATTACGCTATATGTTGAAGAGGGAATGGATAATTTCACACTGGATGATGTTCGAAAAAGAGCTTTTTCCAATTTTTTCAAAATTATAGGGACCAACCTTGTTATTGGGTTTATCATAGCACTTGGATTTGTAATGTGTTGTGTGCCGGGAATTTATCTCAGCACCTCACTAAGCCTGATTTTAATCATTATTTTTAGTGAAAGAAAAGGTTTTGGAGATGCATTCTCCAGAAGTTTCAGGATTACTAAAAAACAATGGTGGTGGACTCTCTTACTGATAATTGTTACCAATGGTATTATCGGAGCAGTCTCATATGTTTTATCACTTCCCCAGGCTATTATATCTGGGATCATTACTTTTAGTAGTCTGGATGGAGGAATCAACTCTACAACACAAATTGTATACATGTTCTTATCCGTACTGCAGGCTTTCCTGAATTCACTTCTCTACATAGTCCCTTTTACATCTTATGCTTTTCATTACTACAGCCTTGTGGAAAAAACCGAAAGTCCTGCTTTACTTGAAAAAATAAACAATATTGGAACTGAAGATGAATAATTACATAAAAATTGTACATATTATTCTGCTCTTCTTTCTTCTGATTGCAAAAACGGAAGCCGGTGAGGTTTTTTACTCTACAGAGCCCATTAAAGCTGAGATTCCGGACTCAACAAAAATTGATGAACTTCGGGAAATTCTTGTGTATGAAGAAACCAGACCTGCAGCACCAGGGTTCTTTCGTGAAATTCTCTACTGGATTGGCGACATTATCCGGCTTATATTCAGTGATAAAGGCGCAATACCATACATCCGTTACCTGATCATTACTGCTTTTCTGATTTTTGTAATCGTCAAACTATTCAATATTAAGGTTAACTCGCTAATGTACAGCAAAAAAGAAATTAACAGCATAAATATTTCTGAGCTGGATGCCAGCATGAAAAGCACCGATCTTGAAGAAATGCTTAAAAAAGCACTGGGTGATAAAAACTACAGGATTGCAATACGGCTAATGTATATAAAATTACTTAAACAACTATCTGATCATGAGATTATTAGATGGGAGAAGCAAAAAACAAACTTTGACTATCGATACGAAATAAAAGAAGAACAACTTCGCAGCGAATTCGACACACTCAGCAACACTTATGATTATGTATGGTATGGTAATTTTTCCGTTTCCGAAAGCTATTTTACACATATAAAAAACGACTTCTTCAAATTATACAAACAAATTGGGAAAAAAGAAGAATAGAAAATATTACATCATCCTGGCAACATTGTTTTTGGTTCTGGTAGTTGTAGAGCTATTAAAACCGAAAACGATTGACTGGACTCTTACTTTCAGTAAGGAAAAAACAACTCCTTTTGGAAGCTGGGGTTTGTATAAATTATTAAATGAAAAGAATCAAACTGAAACCAATACAATTTCACTATACGAGTACTTTAAAAATAACCAATCGCCAAAAAATCCTGTTATTATTACCGATGTATTTAAACCAGATGCAACAGATATCCAAAAGTTGTTTTCTCATGTTGAATCAGGAGGATCAGCCCTTATTTCAGCTTTCAGCTTTAACAGCACTTTTTCCGACTCTCTAAACTTTGAAGTGGCTAGATCTTTTAAGAATGATAAAATTGGCAGCTACTTTCATAATCCACATCTCAACAGCAACAAGCATTACCCGATACAAAAAACTAATTTTGCAGCTTATTTTTCAGATTTTGACAGCACCAAAACAAACATATTGGGCTACAATGGAATAGACAGTACAAATTTTATCAAAATAATGCATGGAAAAGGTTATTTCCTTATCAATTTAAATCCATTTCTATTTACAAACTATGAAATAATTAATGAGGCAAACTACGAATACCCATTCAAGTGTCTGGCCTACATGGATATGAACTCCATAATATGGGATGAGTACTATAAACCCAATAAATTTGTAGCCAGTACACCCATGCGATATATTTTACGAAGCAAAGGTTTATCATCAGCATACTTTGTACTGCTTACAGGTATTATTATCTTCCTTTTGTTTGAATCCAAAAGAAAACAAAAAATTATTCCTATCATTCGACCTCCGGTTAACCTTTCATTATCTTACATATCAAGCATTGCACATTTGTATTTACACAAAAAAGACAACATTGGAATTATCAACAAGAGAATGCGCTATCTGATGGAGCATATCCGGTTAAAATACTACTTGAAAACACACACGATCGACAAAGACTTTATTCAAGATTTACATGATAAAACAGGCATTAGCAGAAAAAAGCTTCGCTTACTATTTGAACAATGGAATGCAATTCGATCAAAAAACCGAATATCCTTTTCTGAGCTATCATCAATAAACCATAAAATTGAAGAAATTTACAAACTGGGATTATAAACACGAACAATATGGAAGAAAACAAATTTGAATCCAGGGTAGACCTTAATGAGCTACAAAATTCAGTACAAAAAATAAAATATGAACTTGGAAAAATTATCATAGGACAGGAAAAAGTCATTGATCAAATGCTAACAGCGATCATTGCCAATGGTCATGTATTGCTGGAAGGTGTTCCTGGTGTTGCCAAAACACTATTGGCCAGACTTATGTCAAAAACGTTCAACGTGGATTTCAGCAGAATACAATTCACACCCGATCTTATGCCATCAGATATTCTGGGCACTTCAGTATTCAATATGGGAAAATCTGATTTTGAATTCAACAAAGGTCCAATTTTTTCAAATTTTATATTAATCGATGAGATTAACAGGGCTCCGGCAAAAACACAAGCTGCCCTTTTTGAAGTTATGGAAGAACGCCAGATAAGCATAGATGGTAAATGCTATAATATGGAAAAACCTTTACTTGTTTTTGCCACCCAAAATCCAATTGAACAGGAAGGAACCTATCGTTTACCTGAAGCACAACTAGACCGCTTTCTTTTCAAAATTGTTTTTGAATATCCTTCCATTGATGAAGAAGAAAAAATCCTGCTCAGAATGCACAATCTTGGCTCCTCTATACCAGAAACAACAATAGATAGCGTTATAGAACCCGGCATTCTCATTTCACTTCAGGAAAAAGTTCACCAAATCCATATTGAAGAGAATCTAAGAAAATATATTGCCCAAATAATCACAGGCACTCGAATAAACAAAAACATTTACCTTGGTGCATCTCCAAGGGCATCCATTCAATTGATGATGGCTGCAAAAGCAACTGCAGCGCTAAACAACAGGGATTTTGTTACTCCGGATGACATAAAAGCCAACTGCGTACCGGTTTTGCGTCACAGGATTATTCTTACTCCAGAAAAAGAAATGGAAGGCCAGAATACCGATTATGTAATCAACCGTATGATGGAAGGAATTGAAATTCCAAGGTAAATAATGAAGTTTATCCGATCCATATATATTAATCTGAAATTCTATATCTTCCTTATAGGAATTGCCATTGCCTATATTGCAGGGTATTTTGTTTCACCTTTTATTGTTGCAGCACATTTATTCCTGATAGTGTTTGTGCTCATTACGCTGGTGGATGTAATTAGCTTATATACTCCACTCAATCTTAAAATTTCAGCCAGACGACATACACCCAAAAGATTTTCCAACGGAGATGAAAACAAGATTATTCTGGAAATTCAGAACACTATGCCCCGTAGTTTTCTGTTGAATATAATCGATGAACTACCCGATCAGTTTCAGGAAAGAAATTTCTCCATTAAAACAAAAATCCAGTCATCTGAAATCAAAAACTTTTCATACAACTTAAGACCTGTTAAAAGAGGAGAATACCATTTTGGGTTCATAAATATTTATGTTAAATGTAAAATTGGATTCATTTCAAGAAGAATAAAAGAAGATTGCAAAATAATGGTCCCCACATACCCTTCTTTTATTCAAATGAAACATTATGAAATAATGGCACACAGCCATAGGCTTAGTGAAATTGGGGTGAAAAGAATACGAAGACGCGGACATCTCAAGGAGTTTGAACAAATACGTGAATACATAAAAGGCGACGATTACAGAACCATAAACTGGAAAGCCTCAGCACGAAAAACAGAGTTGATGGTAAACGAGTATCAGGATGAAAAATCGCAAAATATTTATTCCATTATTGATATGGGAAGAACCATGAAAAGCCCATTCAATGGAATGACCCTTTTGGATTATTCTATCAACGCATCATTAATATTAGCCAATATCTCCCTGATCAAAGATGACAAAGCTGGTTTAATCTGTTTCTCTCAAAAAATTGATGTTCATCTTCCTGCTCAAAAGAAAAAAACCGGTTTACAATTAATTATGGAAGCACTGTACAATCTTAGTACAACTTTTAGAGAATCAGATTATGAGCGTTTGTACGCTGAAATCAGAAGAAATATTAAGCAGCGATCACTACTGTTTTTGTATACCAATTTTGAAGGTTTTGTTTCGTTGAAACGGCAATTGCCCTATTTCAGAAAAATTGCAAACCATCACAGGCTGGTTGTAGTATTTTTTGATAACCCTGAAATTAGGAACATAAGCCAGAATAAATCAGAAAGTATTGAAGATATTTACACAACTGCCATTGCAGAAAAGTATCTTTATGAAAAACGCCTTATTAGCAGGGAGCTTGACAAATATGGGATATTTTCTGTTCTAACCGACAGCGAAATGCTGAATATCAATACCATTAATAAATACCTGGAAATTAAAGGACAGGGAAGAATTTAAAAACCCAAGCTTTACATTTGCACGAAACGATCTCACTAAACAAATATGGCAGTTTCAGGTTGAAAAACTGAAGTATTTCATAGCTTGCTATTCACAACAATTATATCCCTTAGATTTCAACCTGTTCTTATGCACATCCAGTCTCCGGGTAAAGTTCTCAAATCCACTACTAGAATTCTTTCCCCATAATACTTCTGACAAAGCACACATTCTTGGCAAAACCATATACTCTACCTGATCGCCTGTTTTCATATACTCGGTCCAGACATTACCTTGTGCTCCAATGATATACATAGCCTGTTCTTTGTTCAAAGTATCAGGAACAGGATTGTAATTGTATACATCTTCCAAAGTTGTCATGCAACAAATGGCAAGAGGTTCTTTTTCAACAGGCTCTCTTTGATAATGATCAAAATAACAAATATCATTCGGTGTCATAATAACCTGATGTTTTTGCATGGCTGCCTCAATTCCGCCACTTTCTCCACGCCAGGACATAACCGTTGCTTTTGGAGCCAATCCGCCCTCCAGTATTTCATCCCAACCAATAATATGTTTACCCTTTGATTCTAAATATTTTTCTATTCTTTTGATAAAATAACTTTGTAATTCATGTTCGTCTTTCAATCCCTCTGTTTTAATCCTATTTTGACACTTTTCACATTCCTTCCATCTGGTTTTAGGACATTCATCACCACCAATATGAATAAACTCTCCGGGAAACAATTCACATACCTCATCCAGTACTTTATCCAAAAAAGCAAATACAGAATCATTTCCAGCACAATATACATCTTCATAAACACCCCATTTTGTTCCAACCTCAAAAGGGCCTCCTGTACATGATAATTCCGGATATGCAGACAAAGCCGCCAAGGCATGACCAGGCATTTCTATTTCGGGAATAATGGTAACATTCCTCATGGATGCATATTTAACGACTTCCCTTATCTCATCCTGTGTGTAAAAGCCTCCATAAGGTATACTATCGCCAACATATGGATCAAAATTCTTCTCAACAATGGTTTCAGATCGTTTTGACCCGATACTGGTTAATTTAGGAAATGCTTTGATTTCAATCCGCCATCCTTGGTCTTCTGTTAGATGCCAATGAAAACGATTCATCTTATGTATGGCAAGTAAATCAATATATTTTTTAATGAAATCGACATCAAAAAAGTGCCTGCATACATCCAAATGCATACCTCTGTAGGAAAATTTGGGTTTATCAATTATTGTACAACCCGGTATTATAATGTTGCTGTTTTGTGTCACTACCAACTGAGCCAATGTTTGAATAGCATAAAAGAAACCAGCATCTGAAGAAGCTTCTACAGTAATATTTTCCGCATCAACAACAAGAATGTATTCTTCATCTTTAAGACTAGGATTTTTTTTGAATTGGATACAGTGTTCTTTTTTAAATTCTTCCTCTTTAATGATTTCAACTCCATTGCTCTCGGCAAAATTTTTCAAACCTTGTTGAACGATTGAAGATAATCCTTTGTTATTAACATTCAATTTTTCTTTGATAATGAAAGCACAATCCGATAAAACAATGGAATCAGGCATAGGAAGAAGGCCTAATTCATTTATGTTTCCCACTGGATTATGCACTTTTTCTTTAATGCTGTCACATGAAATGAAAAGTAGTGTAAGAACTACAAAAGCAAATAATTTATTCATTACAAAACTGATTTAAATGGATATACTGTAATTTCAAATTTTCTTTTTCAACATTCTTTATAACTATGGATTTTGTCTGTCCGGGGAAAATATTGAAATAATTATCTGACATATTCAAATCTTTCTCTTTATCATAAAGATAAACAGATTTTACATAACAATCTGAGCGAAGCCTAACGATCACATCATCTGATTCTTGCTGGCAATCGATGTCTATTTTAGGCTGCAGTAAATTACATCTCTTTGGAATTTCCAGTAAATATGATCCTTCACTCTGTTCACCTTCATTTGTTATTTTGTATTGAACATAACAATCCCTTCTTTCAAATTGTTTTAGCGCCTGATTAATCTTTTTCAACTTCAATTCTACAGATGTACGATACTCCATCTTTTTCTGTATCCTTTCACTGGCCAGCAAATCTCCTTTCATTGATTTTAAATCGACAGATATTTCGAAATCATGGGTTTTTAAGTGATCAGAAATCAGATGCCCAACAAGACCATTTCCGGTATCTGACAGCGCAAATATCACAGAGCTAAAGGCTTGTTTTACATAATAATGTAATGCTTTAGGTGTGTTATTATAATCTATTGATGACCATGACACAACAGGCCAGCAGTCATTCAGCTGCCAATACAACGAGCCCATACATTTGGCACTAGATCTATGTGCCAATATTGCCTTTGAGATACCTTCTGCCTGTACCAGCTGACTCATATATATATAGTCCATAAACTTTTGCGGAACGGGGTACTCTTGTCGCATATATTTTTCAATTAGCGTAAATCCCCGGGGGTGCTTCTGATGACTTTCAAGAATTGATAACGGTTCTCCGTTATTATCAACCCCCACTTTATTTAATGTGTTTTTATCCGGAAATGCCTGAAAGCCATACTCTGACATAAAACGTCCTGTTTTCTCCTTCCAAACAGAAAAAGGCTCTTCTCCCCACCACACTCCCCAGTAGTGTGAGTCTCCATGCGTAAAGCTTTCCTTATGCCCCCAACCGTATTCCGGTGAACTTGGCCAATAATCTATACCTAAATCATAACTATCTATAACTTCAGGTATCTTGCTTTTGAACAACTTTTTATAATCGTTTTGGACATTTATTGAATCGTTTTCTGAATACCCAAATGCCTTTTGCCACCCCCAGTCTTCCCAACCATTCCAAACTTCATTATTGCCACACCATAGTGCTATACATGGATGCCAACCTATTCGTGATATATTGTCATTCAGCTCTTTGTTGATATTTCTTAAAAACCCATCATTTACAGGGTACAAAGCACAGGCAAACATAAAGTCCTGCCAAACCATTAAGCCTTTCTCGTCGCATAAATTATAAAACGCATTGGATTCATAAACTCCACCACCCCAAACTCTTATCATATTCATATTCGCATCACAAGCCATGCTTAGCAAATTATCAACCTTTTTTTCATTAATACGGGGTATAAAGTTGTCCATTGGGATATAATTAGCACCTTTTACAAAAACCGGCTTCCCGTTCAATTCAAAATAAAATGATTCACCTATACTATCAGGCTTATTCACTAATTTTACTTGTCGTACACCAAAGCTTATCGGTATTGAATCGATAGTATTTCCTCCCGCATAAATCCTCAACATAGTATGGTATAAATTGGGCTTTCCAAGTCCATTACACCACCACAATTCAGGATTTGTAATGGAAAAATCTACTACATTTCTATTTTCTCCTTCCTGTACTTCAATATTATGTACAAATAATGTGTCCTTATCTACTGTTTGTATGATAGTTAATTCTGTGATATTTCTAAAACTAGATTTGAGATTTAAACAGAGTTGCATTTGAGCCAAATTATCTTCAATCCGTTTTGTAACAATGTTTGCAGACTTTATATGTACACCTGAATACCCCAACAACATAGCATCCCGCCATATTCCACACGTTTCAAATTTTGGTCCCCAATCCCAGCCAGAGTGATACGCTGCCTTCCTTGTAAAAACCCGATTATCGGGCAATACATAACCTAAAGTATCTGCCATTTGTTGGTTATACGCCTCAACCGGGAAAAAAATAATTCTAATTTTGTTTCCGCCTGCTTTCAGGTAATCCCGAACATCAACCTCCCAGGTTCGAAACATATTATCGGCAAACAGTACCTCTTCATCATTTACCAAAACCTTAGCCCTTGTATCCAATCCATTAAATAACATATAAACGCTATCCAGCATAAGGAAGTCTTTTTCTAGAAAGATTTCCTTTTCATATACCCATTGCATATGGTCAATCCATGCAAGACTATCTTCATTGCATCCATAAAAAGGATCATCAATTATACCTGCGTTTAATAAATCTGTATGAATTGTACCGGGTACCCTGCCCATTATCTCAATAGAAGTATCTGGCGATGACACTCTCCATTCTCCATTCAAAGTAATCTCCTGTTTGAAATTTGGCCTTTTGTTCCTTTCACAAGAACAAAACAAAGCCAGGGAGATCAAAAAACACAATACTCTCATAGTATTAATGCGCTTCAAGCCAATTTTTTCCATACCCCATTTCGACTAATAAAGGAACAGAAATTTCTACAGCATTTTCCATTTCCGACTTTACAATATCGGAAACAATTTCCAGTTCACTCTTTAGTGCATTAAAGTTCAATTCATCATGAACTTGCATTACCATAACAGACTTCAAATTCTCTTTTTCCAGTTTTTGGTGAATTTTAATCATGGCCATCTTAATAATATCCGCCGCAGAACCCTGAATCGGAGCATTGATAGCATTTCTTTCAGCCAATCCGCGTACTGTAGCGTTCCTTGAATTAATATCTTTCAACCATCTTTTTCTACCAAATAGTGTTTCCACATATCCCCGATCTCTAGCTTTTCGTATGCACTCGTCCATATACTCCTTCACATTGAAGTATGAGTTAAAATAGCTATCTATTAAATCTTTTGCATCAGTTCTTTTTATATTTAATCTTTGAGATAATCCAAATGCACTTATTCCATAAATAATACCAAAATTTGCCGTCTTTGCTGCGCTCCTCATTTCTCGCGTAACCTGCTCCAGGGGAACATTATAGATTTTTGATGCTGTTGCGGCATGGATATCTTCATTATTACTAAATGCTTTTATCATATTCTCATCTTTGCTCATATGAGCCATGAGTCGCAATTCAACCTGCGAATAATCCGCAGAGAAAAAGACATATTCTTCACTATAAGGGATAAATGCTTTTCTTATTTCACGCCCTCTTTCTTCACGAATTGGAATATTCTGAAGATTTGGATTATCTGAACTCAGCCGACCAGTTGCTACCCTTGCCTGGTTAAAAGATGTATGAATCCGGTTTGTTTTCTCATTTACCAGTTTGGGTAATGCTTCCACATATGTAGATAACAACTTCTTCAACGATCTGAAATCAAGTATGTCATTGATTACAGGATGCTTACCTGCCAACCTTTGAAGAACCTCTTCATTAGTTGAATATTGTTTGGTTTTGGTCTTCTTTGCCTTGGGATCAATCTTCAGGCGATCAAAAAGCACTTCACCCAATTGTTTTGGACTGGCAATATTAAATTCAATGCCGGCATGATGAAAAATATTTTTTTCAATGCTAATCAGCTCTTCCCGTAAAACAGTTCCGTATTCAATTAAAAAATCAGAGTCAAGATTAACACCTGCAATTTCCATATCTGTTAGTACTCTCAATAGCGGCATTTCAACAGAGTGAAATAAATCTTTCAGCTTTTCTTTATCCAGTTCCTTATCCAATATATATTTCAATTGAAAAGTTACATCTGCATCCTCACAGGCATAGGCACAAATCTTTTCCTGATCAACTGTTCGCATGCTAAGTTGGTTTTTTCCCTTTTTACCAATTAACGTTTCAATAGATACCGGTTTGTATTGTAAATATTTTTCGGCCAAAGCATCCATATTGTGACGTTGTTCAGGCTCAACAAGATAATGAGCAATCATGGTATCAAAATATGGTGGATGAACCTCGATTCCATAATTATTCAATACTGTAATGTCATACTTTAAATTCTGACCTATTTTTACAGCCTTTCCAACAAAAACAGGCTCCAGCTCTTTTAAAATATCAACAACACTATCCTTGTTTTCAGTAAATGGAATGTAAAAAGCCTCCCCCTTTTTAACAGAAAATGATATTCCAACCAATTCTGCATTATGCGCATTGATTGATGTTGTTTCTGTGTCAAAACAAAACTCTTTTTTTTCTTGAAGTCTGGCCAATAAAGAAGCTCTCTTTTCCGCATCATCAACCAGCTGGTAGTTATGCTCCACATCATCTATTGACTGCAGGTAAGACTGCGTTGGAACCAGTTCCCCTTCACCTCCAAAATCAAATAAGGAACCCTGCGTTACATCCACATTAGAAGGCCTTGTTTGCGTTACCTTCTCATATACAGACAGTTTCTGCAACATGGTATTGAATTCAAGCTCCGAAAAAATGGATTTCAAGGCATCTAAATCAGGCTGCCGAATTACCAACTCTTTTTCATTTAACTCAACCGGAACATCCAGGGCAATGGTTACAAGATACCTTGAAAGCTCAACCTGCTCTTTTTGAGTTTCTATTTTCTCTTTCTGCTTCCCTTTTAAATCATCCAGATTCTCATAAAGATTTTGTATTGATTTGTATTGGGAAATGAGTTTCTTTGCCGTTTTTTCACCTATCCCCATAGCACCGGGAATATTGTCTGAGCTATCGCCCATTAAGCCTAAAACATCAATTACCTGTTCTGGAGTATCAACCATAAACTTTTCCTGAACTTCTTTGATACCCCATAATTCTGCATCTTTACCTGATCTGCGAGGTTTTAATAGTTTAATATTTTCAGAAACTAGTTGACAATAGTCCTTATCAGGTGTCATCATCACAACCTCAAAATATTCTTGTTCTGCTTTTTTTGCCAATGTTCCAATAACATCATCCGCCTCATAACCATCTACTTGCACAATGGGTATGTTGTATGCCTTTATGATGTCTTTGATATATGGAATGGATTTCTTAATATCCTCCGGCATCGCTTCCCTGTTGGCCTTATACTCTTTATACTCTTTGTGCCTGAAAGTTGGAGAGGGGGGATCAAAAGCAACAGCAATATGACTAGGGCTATATTCACGGAGAACTTCATCAAGCGTATTGACAAATCCAAAAACAGCGGAAGTATTTAATCCTTTTGAATTAATTATTGGATTACGGATAAAGGCAAAATATGCCCGATAAATAAGAGCATATGCATCGAGCAGAAACAATTTTTTTTGTGACATGTAATTCTATAAGTATTTATTTAGTAAGCGATGTAATTCTTCTTGTAAAATTGGTTTGGAAATATAATCGTCGCACCCCATATCAAGACTCCGTTTTCTATCGTCTGCCATAGCATGAGCAGTCTGGGCAACAATGGTAATTTCGGGCATTATACTCTTTA
>PKSZ01000637.1 GCA_002869425.1 Marinilabiliales bacterium | reverse complement strand
CTTTTATTTATTTTGGGAAGCGTGCTGTTTTTGCACAACAACTGGCAATTCATGCCAAGAAACAAAACACCCGGGTTAATGTCGTTACTCTGGGAGAGAATACTAATGAACCCCTTCTGAAATTTTTGTCAAGTGTAACAGGTGGTAGCTACTACAATATAGTAAGATCCAGAGATATCATTGATGTGATGACAGAAGTGCCGATCATTTCCAGAACCTATTATGTGATAACATACAAGCCACAGGAAGGAGAAGGGGAAAGAAATATCAATTTATCATACTACAACAATGTAGGTTATTCAATAGCCAGTAGAGAAGCTTTTGTTGGCGATCGTTTTGATTTTTTTGAACACGAGAAAGGAAAAAATTCGTATTGGATACCGTTTGAGGCCAAATGGGGAGGCAAAAGGGCATTGATGTCGCCTCAGTCTGTAGCAAATTTTGATTTTAATAAAAGTAGGCTGAAAGACAAAGATACGCTCAACCTAACTTCTTTTATTAGTTTCCTCGATTCTACCAAGGATGCATCTTTGGTCCTGTTCGGACATACCGATAATGTCGGAGATAATTCCAGTTGCGACAAGCTGGCTTTAAAACGTGCTGAAAACGTACGAGATTATCTTGTGGAAAGAGGGCTGGATTCCAAAAGAATTATTGTGGAAACTTGTGGTAAACGTTCACCTGTGTGGAAAGAAGAGAAAGAGGCATGGCAGGCTGCTGAGAATAGAAGAGTAGAGGCTTTATTAATTCAATAAAAAGTAAGGTTATGATAAATTTTCATTCTGAATTATTGATTGTGTTTTGTGTAATAATTGTTTCCGGGTATGGAATTCACTCCTTGTTGAAGCAGGATGTTCGGAATGATCAGGCTGTTGTACTGTATGATACGCTGGAAGAATCATCCGTAGATACCAAAAAAAATGATGATAAAAAGCACAAACTCTGTCTTAATAAAACAGCAAGCGGCGAATATACAGAGTACCTGGAAGCTCTGGCAAGGGAAAAGTGCTATTTGCAAAATGAAATAGCTACATTAACAGGAGCAGATTCTGTCTTTTATTCCGGGGTTGCAAAATTATTTGAAGCATATTTAGTGGACAGCATTATCCCTTTTTGGTACGGCACAAGCTATGATTTTAATGGTCATACTAATGTTCCCGGAAAAGGAAAGGTTGCTTGTGGCTATTTGGTTTCGACCAGTTTGAAACATGCAGGAGTAAATGTTAATCGTTTTAAGCTGGCGCAGCAAGCAGCTTCTGATATTGTTGATGCATTGAATTCCGGAAAGAAGCCGAGGATTTACAGAAATGTTAGTGTTTTAGAGGTTCAGCAGGATTTTTTGGAAAATGAAGCAGATGGATTATATGTTTTGGGTTTGGATTATCATGTAGGATTTCTGTTGAAAAGATCAGATAGCTTATACTTTATTCATGCTGATTATTTTTCAGGTGCAGTTGCTGCAGAATTGTTTGAAGAATCATATGCTGCAGAGGGTAGCCAGATCTTTTACATTGGAGAATTGAGTACTAACTATGAATTTTTGCGAAAATGGATCAAAAACGAACCAATACATATATAGTAGCCTTATTGCTGGCATTTTGGTTAATGGTATTCTCATTATTGGCTGGTGCACAGGAAAGTTATGATGCAAAGAAAATTCTTGATCTCGAAGTTCAAAATGGATTTTCTTGTGGGAAAGAGGAATATCTTTTGTTGGAGGAGCTTCTGAATGCCATGGAAAGTATGGCAAAAGAATTAGAAGGTAAGAATGTGAAATCATCTGTAATCATGGATTCTCTATTTATGTTAATTTATCGTGACTTTCAATTCGAAATTCATCCAGAGGCTTTGCTATCAAACGGATTAAAAGAGCATCGATTGGATTGTAATTATTTGTCGCTTCTATATTTTTCAGTATTGAAAGGAAGGCTAAACTGGGATCTTTCAATTATTCGTTCGCCAGGCCATATGTTTATTCGTTACAATTATTCTGATGGTAGCTATTTTAATTATGAAACAACGGAAGGAAAAATAGAAGACGATAAATATTATCATCAGAAACCGATGAGTAAGCAGAGTTTACAACATGGAATTTATATGTCACCAGTCAGTGATTCAGTTTGCCTGGCTACTTCATACTTGGAAATGGCCAATGCTGTTTCTGATACAAATTCCGGTAAGGTAAGAAATTTGTGTAGTGATGCCATTGCTCTCGATCCTATGTGTTTGCCTGCCTATTTAAGACTTGGAAATATGTATTATAACAATGGAAAGCTTAAGCTTGCAGTTGAATGTTACAACCAGATTCTGGAATGCGATAGTCTTAACTATTATGCATACAACAATCTTGGAATTGTTTATTCGGTTTTGGGTGATCGGCAATTGGCCATGAAAAATTATGGTCGCGCTTTGATGGCCTATTCAGGAGATCCTTCTATTTACCTTAACCGGTCTTTGGAACAAATGGTACTGGGTAATTTTGAAGAGGCTTATACGGACTTTTATAAAGCCTATGAATTGTTGGAGAAAAGTGAAAACTTAACAGAAATGTATATTTTGATGAAACTTACCGAAGATGCTATGATTTCACAGAGATTTTGTTCAGAATGCAGGGTTTTAAAAAATGTAAGCCTGTAGTCATTTGGCTCTCTTCTTCTTCAGGCTTTGCTTTATAATTATAAACCCTGTTATTCCTGATAAAACCGAAGCGAGAATAATTCCAATTTTGGCTGAGTTTAGGTAGATCGCTTGTCCTGCAAAGGCCAGACCTCCAATAAAAAGCGACATTGTAAAACCAACACCCGCAAGAACTGCAATACCAATAATATCCATCATGCGTATATTTTCAGGAAGCGCTGCCATGTTGAATTTTATGCTTAGAAAGGAGAATAATGATACACCGATTGTCTTTCCTGCAAAAAGAGCAATTACAATAGTAATAACCAAGTTGTTGTCCGTATTCATATCGCTCGAAAAATTTATTCCTGCATTAGCCAGTGCAAAAACAGGCATAATGAGAAAGGCTACCCAGTAGTGCAGCCTGTGCTCCAACTGCTGAATAGGTGATTGTACTTTGTTGGTCAATTCTTCCAGATTATCAAGCTCTTCAATCTGTGTATGTGTGAGAACCGGAAGTTTACTGGTGTTTTGGGAACTGACAATCCTGTTTAAAATATTTTTTAGTTTGTTGTTGTATTGAAACTCATTGATTCTTTGGTGCACCGGTATTGATAAGGCCAGTAATATTCCCGCAATAGTTGGGTGTATTCCCGATTTCAGAAAAAGAAACCAGACAATAATTCCTGAAAAGAACAATATAAATTTGTTATGAATTTTAAAAAACGATAATGTATAGAGAAAGGTCAGAATGATGCCTGCATATAAAATTAAGTACCAGTCTACATTGCTAGTATAAAACAAAGCAATTACAAGCACGGCTCCAATATCGTCTATTATTGCAAATGCAGTCAGGAAGATTTTAAGACCAATGGGAACCTTGTTTCCCAGTAACTTAAGAACAGCCAGGGTAAATGCAATATCTGTGGCTATTGTCATGCCCCATCCGTTTTCTGTTTCAGGGTTTTTATTCAATACGAGAAAAATAATAAGGGGTGCAATTATACCTCCAATGGCAGCAAAAATTGGAAGAGAAGCTTTTTTAATTGAATTTAACTCCCCAACTACAATTTCTCTTTTTATTTCAAGACCAATCAGAAAGAAGAAAATGGTCATTAGGCCATCATTGATCCAAAGAATCATTGGCTTTATAAGTTCAAAACTTCCAGCTTTGATACCGAGGTTATAATTTAGTATGGCATCAAATGTTGAACCGGATGGTAGATTCGACAACAGCATGGCAAGTAAGGTTGTTGCAAAAAGCAAAAACCCGCTAAAGCTTTCAGCCTTAATGAATCGCTGAATTGGTGTCAAAAATGATTGATTCATATACTCTTCCCCGAAAATATTTGTTGCACAAATTTACTGATTTTCGAAGGAAATAATAGAATCAATACTTTACAATTGGGGTTAAAATAAAACGATACAAATCTTATTAATCTTTTGCATTGCTATTTTCAGTTAAATCTTCACCTACCATTTTTTTAATGAATATGGCCTTTTTCATCCAGTAAACAGTATTCGTATCTTCTGGTGGTTGAATAGATACCCCACCACTTACACAATGAACAAGCGTTATTTTTCCATTGTCGTTGTTGTAAACCATACCTGCATGGTATGCCCTGTGGGAATCGTTATTTCTGCTGCCAAAGAAAAT
>PKSZ01000663.1 GCA_002869425.1 Marinilabiliales bacterium | reverse complement strand
GGAAGTACACGTACAGAAGGATTGAGAGCATGTGTCTCTCAGATATCCAGGGATCAGTTGTCAGATCTTGAATACAGGTTGAAAAAATTCAATGAACATCATTCAAAAGCATAATGAAATGGAGGCGAAAGCCTCCTTTTTTATTAATAATCGGCCAGAGTATGGCCTAGTTTTCTTTTTGGTTTTTGATATCCTGTATGAAGCCCATAGCACATACAATAAATACTTTGGGTTTATAACAATAAACGAATAACCTAAACTAGGTATAGTTCGTACCTGTGGACTTAGTATTGAATGTTAATGCTGTTTCAGGCAATGTATTACAGTGATAACTATGTAGCAGGATAAAAAAAACGATTTTACTGTCGAACGAAGTGTTCTCGGCTTATCTATTAAAATTTAATCCCAAAATTGGCATAAACCTGTGGAATATCTTCCGGATTGGTATACCTGAAGTTTACCGAAGTGAACAGATTCTTTTCTGGTTGATATTGAAGGCCTGCTATGTAGTATTGCTTATTATCGATAAGCTTTGCATTGTTGTCATACTGCGGATACAGATTACCATAATCAGCCCTTGCCAGTACATCAAACTTATCGGTAATTTTGTACGAACCATAAAGCGAAATACCATAAACGTTTTCGTTCTGCATGTATCCGTAATTTCTTATTTCATTATATTCCAGTCCGGCCATAATCTTGTTTTTCTTATAACCAACAAAGAAAGAATTTACATTTTTGTCTGCAATTCCTACTCCGCTACTTGGTGCTGGCTCGTAATCATTGTACATTTTGATCATCAGTCCATCCACAGGTGTAATGTCTATATTACTTGCAACAAGGAATTTTGATCCATCATCCTGGTGACGGAAAGGACCTTCTCCGTTTGTAACTGTAATGCTGTATTTTAGTAAATTACCTTTATATGTTAGTCTAGACCCAAAATCAGCAGGCATTCCATAACGATATTTTTCCTGATAAGAAACAGCAATATATCTATATCCCCACCATTTATCCTGAACTGTAAGATATTGCTGGTTTAATAGTTGACCTACAGAAAGTTGAAGATAGTCTGTTATGTTCCAATCTATTTCACCCATCTTCAAAAAGGCAGTATATTTGCTACCTTCAAAATAGGTTACATTAAAAGAATTACCAATGCTATCTGAAACCTTAATATTATTGGTAGTTCTCGTAACATCATAAATTAAGGTTGCCGTTATCTTTTCAGAAATTTTGTGTCTGTATCCTAGAAGCCCTGTAGAAAATTCAAAAGCAGATCTCGGTGTATAGTTATCATTAAAAGTATAATAAAACCCTGTATAGATATTACCAAAAACCTTGTAATTCTTAGGTTTTTCTTTTGTCTCTTTTTTTGTTTCCTGTGCCATTAATGAAACACTGATAACAACAAATAGAATAGAAATTACAATCTTTCGCATTACATAAAATTAAAAACTGCCTTTAAACCCGTGTTTAATCAACATAGGAAATAAAGGCAGTAGTGAATATTAATAATTTTCTTCTTTAATCTGCATATATGCTTTTGGATGTAAACAGGCAGGGCATGTTTCCAGGGCTTTAGCACTTTGGTATACATAACCACAATTGATGCATTTCCACCACACTTTTCCATCTTTAACAAATACCTTGTCTTCAGAAAGGTTTTGTAAAAGCTTCAAGTATCTTCTTTCATGTTCTTCTTCAACTTTTGCAATCATTTTAAAGGCAGTGGCTACTTTTGGAAATCCTTCTTCCTGAGCTACTTCTGCGAAGTGGGGATATAGTTCTGTCCATTCTTCATTTTCACCTTCTGCTGCAGCTTTAAGATTTTCCATGGTTGTACCGATTACACCAGCTGGATAACTAGCTGTAATTTCTGTCATTCCTCCTTCAAGAAACTTAAAGAAACGCTTTGCGTGTTCTTTTTCTTGTAATGCAGTTTCCATAAAAATATTGGCAATTTGCTCGTATCCTTCTTTTTTGGCAACCTTTGCAAAAAACTCGTATCTATTTCTTGCCTGTGATTCTCCAGCGAAAGATTTTAATAAATTTTGTTCTGTTTTTGTTCCTTTTAATGATTTTTCCATATTGTCTTTTTATTTTAGGTTCACACTTACAAATATAAACATTAAATATATTCTCATAAATAATGTTGATGTTTTACAAAACTTTGTTCTTTTAAACAGATTTTTAAAGCTATTTTTGATAAAAATTAAATAGTATGTTGGTAAAACTTATCGTAATTTCTGTTTATGCCCTAATGATTATTATTATTGGTATTGTGGGCATGCGTAAAACAAAATCATTCAATGATTTTTTCCTTGGTGGAGGTAATGTAGGCCCATGGATGACTGCTTTTTCATATGGGACAGCTTATTTTTCAGCTGTACTTTTTATCGGTTTTGCGGGAAAAATAGGATGGGGATTTGGTTATTCCGGAATGTGGATTGCTTTGTTTAATGCATTAGTTGGTGTTTTGCTTGTTTGGGGTGTTTTTGGATGGAGAATAAAGAAAATGTCAACAGAATATGGTGTTTCTACCATGAGTGAGTTTCTTGAAAAAAGATACAACAGTAAGAACTTTAAGTTAATGGCATCTATTGTCATATTTATTTTTATGATACCTTATTCAGCTGCAGTTTTTATGGGGTTATCATATTTGTTTACGTCAAGTTTTGGTATTGATTACTGGGTGGCACTGGTATTTATGGGTGGGTTTACTGCTACATATATTATTCTTGGAGGGTATAAGTCAATGGCCATGATTGATATGATTTTTGGTATCATTATGACGGTTGGTGTAGTTGTATTGTTTTTTAGTACAATTGATAAAGGAGGTGGTATTGCCAACATATCCGATTCTTTGGCAGCAATAAATGATAAATTGGTTGCTCCTGTCGGACCTCCCGGTATATGGCCTTTGCTTTCCTTAGTATTTCTAACCAGTGTGGCACCTTTTGCAATGCCTCAATTGGTACAGAAATTTTATGCAATTAAAGATAAAAGATCTGTAAAAATCGGAATGTTTGCTTCAACATTTTTTGCAATGTTAATTGGTGGTGTAGCTTATTTTATGGGATCAACAACAAGAGTGTTGATCACTCCGGAAGCGAACCCAAATTCTTTTGATGCAGGAAAACCTTTGTTCGATAGGTTGATGCCAGAACTTTTAACCAATGTAATTCCGGACTCCTTGTCTGTACTAATATTATTATTGATTTTATCTGCATCTATGTCAACATTGGCAGCACTGGTTTTAATATCCAGTTCTTCGTTTACTAAGGATTTTTATGCAGGTTATATTAAGAAGGATATGTCAGATAAAGGTTTGACCAGAATGATGAGAATAATGAGTGGTGTATTTGTATTTCTTGCTGTTATACTGGCATATGTGGAATTGGATGTAATTGTTGAGATTCTGGGAATCAGTTGGGGTGCAATTGGATCATTTTTCCTCGGGCCATTTGTTTGGGGTTTGTTCTCAAAGAAAGTGAACAGGTTAGGGGGTTTAAGTGCTGCTATTTTAGGACTTGCTGTGTGCCTTACATTATACTTTATTGGGTTAAATGTTGATATTCAACCTCGACCATGGTATTTTTCATCACCGGGAGCAGGTACAATAGGAATGCTTGTTTCTCTGGTTGTAAATCCGGTCTTTAGTTTATTTGGAAAAAAAGCTTAATTTTAGATACCTGGCCTGCACTAATATTAATAAAAAACAGGTATTATGAAAAACAATGATGGTAAATATCCCAAGGGACATTTTGTTCGAAAATGGATGATCCTCGGAATTGCAATCTTTGGTGGATTAGGAGTTCCTTTATCAGTAGTTGCAGATAATAAGGGTTTTATTGGTTTGGGTCCGGCGATTGGTTTGGCTTTTGGTGTTATTATCGGAAGCATTATCGAACGAAAATACAAGGATAAAGGTTTGTTGACTGAAAATAAGGAGGATGACTCTAAAGTTAAGAAGCTGCTTCTTTCAGCATTAATTGCCATAGGTATAATCTTATTGGCCTTTATTATCGCTCAGATTTATTGATTTTTTAGCTTGAATGCATTGAAAGCTTTGTTCTGCCTGCTTTTTGTTCAAAAGAGGTTTTTAAACATTTTAGAACTTTGTGTATTAATTTTTATCTTTGAAAGGAAAGATTAATTAACGCTAAATTTTATAATAAATGGCAAAGGTAAAAGGAGCTATTAAAGTAGACATCGAAAGATGTAAAGGCTGCGAAGTTTGTGTGCCTGCTTGCCCGAAAAATGTTATCGGAATGGCAAAAGAAGTAAATG
>PKSZ01000664.1 GCA_002869425.1 Marinilabiliales bacterium | reverse complement strand
ATGGTTGAATATATGTTCAGGTATTGATTTCCCCCAACTAAAACCGTTTCTGGCCGCCAGGCTGGATTGCACATTTTTTAGAAAAAACTTCCCATTATAGTCAGCTAGATCCGAAAGGGGCATATAGGCATAAAGAAATTCCAGTAATGTCTGCTCTTCAGGACTTAATTTTTGCTTGAAAATATCAAAAAGCTCAGCAGATCTGCATTTAGCTAAATTTTTAGTTTTATTGAATTTTTCTGTAATAGAGAGATCTTTGTCTGTATTATTTTGATTTACAGATGTATCACTCCTGTTGCATGAAATGAGAATAAACAGGTGCAGCACGAAAATAAGTGGAATAATCTTTTTCATCTTTAATGGTGAATGGTTTACACAAACATAAACAAAATCTATTAGATCTCATTGTTTGTAAGTATCAATAATGCAAAATGTTAAACGATATGGTATTAAACTAAACCGATTTAATAATTTCCAGTTTACTGTTTAAGAAGTTCGCTTTTAAGACTACAAGATGAGCAAGCTCCTGAACACCCACTTGCAGCCTTTTTTCTGCTGTTTATTACAAGCTTATATAAGTTGTAAAAACTAACTATTACTGCTCCTGAAACAATAATCAGTACAATTGTATGTTGCAGTATTAGATTCATAATTGACTTATTAATGTCCCTGTTTGAAATACTAGAAAACTTATTATCCAAGCTAAACTGGTAGTATAAAATATTGAAAAGAGAGCCCATTTCCAGGAACCTGATTCTTTTCTGATGGCCACAATGGTTGCCATACAAGGAAAATAGATTAAAATGAAAAGCATGAAAGTGTAGGCAACAAGAGGATTGAATACATTGGTTCCTGCTTTCTCCCCTTGTGAATATTTTGTGCTTACAAGTCGGTCAATCAAAGCCTCTTCCTGCATTGATTCATCACCTGCAAATAATACACCCATGGTGCTAACTACAACCTCCTTGGCTGCAATACCAGTTAAAATGCTTACACTCATTCTCCAGTCGAAACCAAGTGGCTCCATGATGGGTTCAATGGTTTTACCCAGCATTCCAATATATGATTTTTCCTTATGCTCAATTGCTTTTTCTTCTTTGAGTTTATTTACTTCTTCTATTTTGTTCGCTTGCTTGATCAATGTGTCATAATCTTTAGACATTTCAACATTTCGTGGGTAATAGCCCAGCGCCCATATAATAATGGATGCTATTAGGATAATGCCTCCCATTTTTTGAAGATATTGCACACTTTTGTGCCACATATGTCTTGTTATGGCTTTTAAAGTGGGAAGCCTGTAGGGGGGGAGTTCCATAACAAAAGGAACATCTTTTGATTTGAAAAACAGTTTGTTAAACACGATGGCAACAAGAATAGCAAGCAAAATGCCAATTAAATATATGGAGAAGATAACATTTCCTGCATTTTTTCCGAAAAAAGCGCCTGCCACCAGTACATATACTGGAAAGCGTGCACTGCATGACATAAATGGATTGATCAGCATAGTGAGAATACGATCATTTTTATTTTTCAGCATTCGGGTTGAAATAATTGCAGGTACATTGCAACCAAACCCCATAATCATAGGAATAAAGGATTGCCCATGAAAGCCTATTTTGTGCATAATCTTATCCATTATAAAGGCGGCTCTGGCCATGTATCCTGTATCTTCCATAAGGGAAATAAAGAAAAACAGAATAATAATATTTGGTAGAAAGATAATTACACTACCAACTCCAGCAATAATACCATTTACGAGTAAATCACGAATAGGCCCTTCTGCCATGCTCGATTCTACTATGCCAGAGAGCTGTGTAACAAGCCATTCTATCCAATTCATTGGGTATTCTACAACTGTAAAAGTTGTTTGGAACATTAACCATATGAAAAAGAAAAAGACCGGAAATCCAAATAGTTTATGCGTTATAATGGTATCAATAATCCGGGTTGTATTTCTTTCTTCAATTATCCCTCCCTGGAATGTTTCTTTTAGTGCCCCACTGATAAATCCGTATCTGGCATCTGTTAGCAATGTTTCAGTGTCATTTTTACAACAGTTTTCAAGTCTGGCAATCTCTTTATTGACAACCGAAGTCAAAGAATCATAATGACTTAAATTGGCCTGCAAATATGAATGGATCCATTTGTCATTTTCAATGAGACGCAAAGCAATATATCTACTACTTAATTTATCAGTAATAGATTTCGATTTCCATATTTCTTCCTGGATTTTGCGAATAGAACTTTCAACCTCTTTACCGTAGTTAATGTGTATATGCCTTACTGTAGGATCTTTATCTTCGTAAACATCAATTATCTTATCAAATAATTCTTCAATACCTTTCCCTTTTGAGCTTACAGTAGGAACTATAGGAATCCCAATTAGTTTTCCAAGTGCATTATAATCAAATTTATCACCATGTTTTATCAGTTCATCATACATATTAAGGGCAATTATAACCTTAATATCCATATCAATTAGCTGAGTTGTAAGGTATAAGTTTCTTTCCAGGTTCGAAGCATCAATAACATTGATGACAATATCAGGATACTCTGTAAATATATGATCGCGAACAAAAAGTTCTTCAGGTGAATAGGCTGTGAGTGAGTATGTTCCGGGTAAGTCAACTACGTCGAACTGATAATCTTTGTGTTTTGCAATACCATGTTTTGCATCCACTGTAACACCACCATAGTTTCCTACTCTTTCTTTAGACTTTGAAGCATAATTGAAAAGCGTTGTTTTACCAGCATTGGGGTTACCCACAAGAGCAATATTAATTTTTCTGCCTTTTTCTTTTGCAGATATTTTCAGCTCATTTTCTGTTATAATCCCTTCAAATTCATTACTCTTTAGGTTTTTTGCTTCCATTGGAGTAATTACTTCAATTAACTCTGCTTCACTTCTTCTTAGGGAAACTTCGTACCCCATAATGCTATATTCTATGGGGTCTTTTAAAGGGGCATTTTTAACAACAAGAATTTCCTTACCTCTCACAAAACCCATTTCAAGAATCCTTGTCCTGAGAGCACCGCTACCTTTTACTTTCGTAATGATTCCCTTATGTCCGTTTGTCAGTTCCGATAACTTCATCGTTAATCTTTATAATACAAATTTAAAATAAATCTAAATAAGGATGATAATAAATCTAAATAAAAATAACAATTCGGGGATATTTACGTTTCAAAGATGTTGAAGTTTATTATTAATCTGTAGTTTTGCAGTGATTATGGAAGATGAAGAGTATATAGATAATATCGATGATTTTTTCGATCAATTTCCTGATAACTTTAGCGTGTTAGAGGAGGAAGTTGATGTGAATTTACAGCTTGAATATTTTGAATTGTCCAGAAAGCTGAGAGACGAGGAGCAGATACGTGATTTGGATGAGCTTTCTAAGATATTAACCAATGAAGAAATTGAATTTAGTGAGCTGAAGGAGGTTTTGGCAGAAATTGCAGCAATTGATTCAGTAGAAGCCTATCGTTTTTTGGAAAGCTTTGTTAAGGAAAGCGAAGGAGATATCCGTCAATGGGCATTAATGGCATATCAGGAAAGTAAAGTTTTAATGCAAAGTTCATTATTGGATGAGAATCAGTTTTTTATTTCAACAGGACTTGGTGGTAAAGGAAAATGTTTACGATATTTTGCTGTGGTTATTGCAAAAGAAGGCTTTGAATTGGGAGAGCTACAGCAGAAAGTAACGAAAAATGAATTTGATTTTGTCTTTAATGAAAATGATTGCAAAATTGAATCACTGGATTTTCATAGCCGATACGCAGCAATTCTTGCATTGATGCCACTAAAAGCGCCTATCAAAGAAATTTTCAGCAAAGCAATTGATGAATGCAATACGTATGGAGAATTTCTTGAAGAGAAGTTTTTAATTACGAACGTAATGAAATTATCTCCTGATCAAGTAGAAGCATTCCTGAATGCCGAAAACAAACAAGAGTTTATTGATAAATTAAACGCATAAAAAAAAGCACCATAGTGCTTTTTTTACTACCACGGTTAGTTTTAATTTTTATCCTCCAGATCCTCGAAATCTACATTTGTAAATTCGTTACTTTCCTCAGATTCTCCAGATTCTGAATAATTCTCTGGGGGATCTAGGGGCTGTTGGTTTTCTTTAATGTATTCAACCGTTTCATGCAAACCATCTGCAAACTTGTCAAAATCTTCCTTATAAAGGAACAACTTGTGTTTTTCAAAATAGTGAGAACCATCTTTGTTAAAACGCTTTTTACTTTCTGTGATTGTAAGGTAATAATCACCTCTTTTTGTTGATT
>PKSZ01000151.1 GCA_002869425.1 Marinilabiliales bacterium | reverse complement strand
GGTTAAATTATGATTCGGACCATAAGATCCAAAAAACCGGGCAATGGTATATTCCAACCCGTATTCTTCATGATTGGCAATTATATATTGTTCCCCATAAATTTTAGACAAAGCATACGCCCATCGTTTGATTGCTGGATGCCCCAGCACAAGATCAGATTCCTCTGAAAAAGGAACATTTTGATTCTTGCCGTAAACATCAGACGTTGAAGCAAATACAATCTTACTTTTATCCAACAAGCATTTGCTAACTACATTCTTTAACATGGTATAGTTCTCATCCAAAGTCTTAAGGGCATTTGAATACCGAGGTATTTTCTGTGAAGCAAGGTGAACAATAACAGGTGCACTATAATCTTTAAGAAGCAATGGATTTGTAACATCTCCAAAAACAAATTCAAATCTGCTATCATCATAGAAATGCCGGATATTTTCTTTTGAACCATAAGTTAGGTTATCAATTCCTATCACTTCATGCCCTTCTTTCAATAGCCGCTCTGCCAGGTTCGACCCCATAAAGCCAGCCACCCCTGTTATTAATATTCTCATACTCTAATTTTTTAAACAATATTGTTTCAGCATATTAGCAGCACCATCATGCCCAAGTTTACTAGCCCTAAACCAATCAGAACAACTTTTAGATTTCTGGTTGGTTACAAAATACACAATTGCTCTGTTATTATATGCATCCGCAAATTTAGCATTTAATTTTATTGCTGTTGAAAAATCCTTTTTAGCTTCACTATAGTTCTTTTCCTCATAATAACAAATTCCCCTGTTATTATAAGCAAGAGGATTATTCGGTTTTCTTTCCAGTGATTGGTTATAATATTCAATAGCTTGTGTGAAATTTCGCCGCTCCCTGTAAATATTTCCTAAATCATAGTAAACAAAAAATTTAGTATAGTTTTTATTTAATGCTTTCTTGTAATTTTTTATTGCAGTTTCAATTTTTCCCTTTCTATAAAATATACTTGCTTTACGAGCATATGATTCCCCATAATTTGTATCTTTTTGAATGGCTTTATTAAAACATGCCAAAGCCCGATCAAGACTATCCATCTCTTTATACGCCAAGCCCATATTATGTATAGCATATACATAATCTTTTTTCAAAACCAAGGCTGAATCAAAATCAGAAACAGCTTCCTGATAATGCCCGGTTTTTAGTAAAGCATAGCCCCTGTTATTATATGAATCGTAATCCGGCTTCAGATTAATGGATGAAGTAAAACTGGGAACTGCTTCTCCATAATTCCCTGTAATTACCTGAACAACCCCCAAATTATTAAAAGCCATATTGTGATACGGATTGTAATGCAATGCATATTTGTAATCATGTATAGCTCCCTGATAATTCTTTACGGATGTTCGATACAAACCCCTTCCATAATATCCAAAATCCTTATCAGGATATTTTTGAATAACATCAGTAAATAAGGTTTCTCCATTCTTCCATACTCCAACCCTATACCAGGACTGATTAAAGAGGAACAACACAAAACTTATCAAAAGAACAAGTAAATACGGCCTATATTTTTGGAATTTCTGTGATTTAAACTTTAATTCAAACCACCCTGCAAACGGAATAAATAACCCGAGATAGGGTAAATATACATACCGATCTGCTGCTATTACATTTCCTAAAGAAATAATATGCAGCACCATGGATAAAGCGAAAACAAAAAACAAGATTCCAAAAACTCTGATTCGTCGATGTTTTTTCTTTATGATTGTCAATATTAAAATGGCCACAATGATAATGGGCGACAGATAATAAATCAAAGGAATTTCTGCTCCATTGTATATCGGCTTGGGATACAAGGCACTCAACTCAAAAGGCAAAATTGCCTTCGACAGATAGTGCAGCAAGCTGTACCAAAAGAAAAAGAACCTGTCAACTAAGCTAAACATATCCTCTGTAGAACCTAGTGAGCCAAAATCCTTTGCAAACTTAATTGCAAGAAGCCCGAACAAACCAGACAAGGCAAAAAGTGGGATTTTCTCTATAATCAAACGAAAAGACAGCTTTCTTTTGTAAAGAAAATCAAAAGCAAAAAGCACAAGTGGTAATGTTGCTGAAGAAGTCTTTGACAATAAAGCAAGCAGTGCAAATAGCACCAGCAATATATAAGAAGCGCGCCCTTTCGTATCAAGGTATTTTAAATATTGGATAACCGCCAATAAATAAAACATGCTTGAAAGCAATGTGCTTCTTGCTGAAATCCAGGAAACAGCTTCAACATTCAAAGGATGAATGGCAAATAAAACTGTAACCAAACCTGCACTCCAAATATTTCTTAAGACCACTATTGACAATCTGAATACCAGCAGTATGCAGATCAAATGGAGAAACAAATTTGTAAAATGAAAAAGCCCCGGGTTCAATCCAGAAAATGAATATTCCACAGCGAAAGTCAAATCTGTAACCGGGTGGTAATGAGCAATTGTTTTCTCTGTAAACAAGTGTACAATGTTTTCCCAATTCAAATTCTGGATCACTGGATTCTCAATTATCCCACGATCATCATCCATACTAGTAAATCCGAAACCACCAACACGATAATACAAGACAAAACTTGCCAACAAAATAAACAAGGATACGATCAGGTAGTTTCTTCTACTTGTCTTATAAATATTATCATTTTGCAATCCAGCACTAAACTCCATAACTACCTCATATTACGAGTACAAAAAGACATCTCTGTGCATTTATAACTTTACAATAATACCAAATTTAGCTTGTATTATCTAATTTTGAATTGCGTTTCACTATCTTAGCATTTATATTTTATTCGTAATGGACAAGAATTTAAATGTTGTTTTATCGGTTGTTTCTCCAATGTTCAACGAAGAAGAAAATGTTGAAACAACGGTTGGTGCAATTCAATCAGAGCTCAACAAGCTGAATATTAACTGGGAATTAATATTGGTCAACGACGGTAGCACTGATCAAACAAAGATCAAAGCAAAAAAACTTGAAGAAGAAAATAGTTTTTTGAAGATTGTATCCTATGATATAAACAGGGGTAGAGGTCATGCTTTGCGCAAAGGATTTGACGCAGCTAAAGGAAAATATATTATTAGCATCGATTTTGATTTAAGTTATTCTCCAGATCATATTACAAAAATATTCAACGAACTACAAAACAATCCAAGGGCAGACATTGTAATGGGATCTGCATATATGAAAGGTGGAAAAACAATAAACGTTCCACCCAAAAGACTGTTTATGAGTAAATTGGGGAACAAAATTCTGAGAATTGCATTCAGAGGAGAGTTCAAAACCATTACATGTATTCTTAGGGGTTACAGAAAAGACGTATTGAATGCTCTTTCACTTGATTCTGAAGACAAAGAAATACATCTTGAAATATTATCAAAATCACTGGCTCTGGGATACAAAGTTGTTGAAATACCCGCAACACTCACTGGCAGAAAAAAAGGAACAACCAAGTCAAAACTGAAAAGAATTTCCATATCTCATCTGCTGTTTTCAATTTTTGAAAAACCTGTTGTCATCTTCAGTGTTTTAGGTAGCATACTATTAACTGCAGGTATCGGATTTGGTCTATACATTTCATACTTAAGATTTATCAGCCAGTTAAATGCTGGCAGGCCATTGTTCTACCTTGTGGTGATACTAATCCTGGTAGGTTTCCAGCTATTATCTTTTGCTATCATCAGTGGACAAAACAGCATGCTCAGAAATGAAATTTACAAGCTACAAAGCAAATTGAAAAAAATTGAGAAAAAGAGCGAAAATTCAGATCAAGAATGAGCAGCTTTAAACCATTCCATAAAGAAAAATACTATGTTTCTGGTGAAGTTTTCGAAAAGCATTTTTATGCATCAAAAGAAGTGAAATTCTATAAAAACAACAAGGAACTCAACCTAACAAAATGGAATGAAGAAATCAATCGACACTTTTCTCAATCTCTGAAAGAAAAAAATCCTAACAAACTTATTCAGCATATTGACGCTGTCCGGTATAAAAAACTGGTTCAACTTATCCAACCCAGTAAAAGGGACAAAATTGCTGATATTGGAAGTGATACCGGTAAGCTAGCCCTTATGATTGCTGATAAAACAAACGAGCTTACTTGTGTAGATATAGATAAAAACCTCCTGGAAAATATTAAAAGTAAAACAAACTCCCCCAAGGTAAAATTTCTTCATGCAAATCTTGAAAACACTCAAATAGCTGACAACTTATTCGACACCACCATTGCCAGCGAGATTTTAGAACATTTGCCGAATCCGGATGCAGGATATAAAGAATTGTTAAGAATTACCAAACCAAAGGGTAAGATTGTCATCAGTGTTCCC
>PKSZ01000211.1 GCA_002869425.1 Marinilabiliales bacterium | reverse complement strand
GATTATTTCTTACATTGTTTTGCTGATCTTCATACTTCTTAATCAATGCAAGTGACTCAGTAATTTCATTCTTCTTAGTAACAATTGCATTTTGAAGACCACTAATCTCCTCTTCGTAGTTCTTTACACGAGTTTCCAAGCCCTCAATTTCATCTTCAAGATCCTGAACCTCCAGGGGAAGCTCTCCACGTAAAATCTTAATTTTATCAATCTCACTATCTGCTTTCTGAAGATTGTACAAAGCTCTTAACTTCTCTTCCACTGATATTTCTACGGGGTCTTTTGTCTGTGCTTTTTTTGCCATATCTATTTAAAAATAGTTTATTACGTTTGTATTTACTTCTGAAAATTGAAGTGCAAATTTAGGGATTTTTTTTGTAAGTAAGTCATAAAAAATTTCTTTCGCAAATTGTTCTGTCTCATAGTGCCCTGCATCAACCAAAATGATTTTGTCATCAGCGTCAAAAAACTGGTGATACTTAATATCTCCGGTAATCAATACATCTGCCTTTTTACGAATGGCATCCTGAATCAAAAAACTTCCACTTCCCCCACAAACTGCAACCCTTTGAACTTTATCGGTGACAATCTTTGTGTGCCTGAGAACAGAAACATTTAATTCCTTTTTTACCTTATTTAGAAACTCTTTTACTGGCATTGCCTTTTCATAGCATGCAATCATCCCCATACCCGTTTTTGGATTTACCTGATCCAATTTATATATGTCATATGCAACTTCTTCATATGGATGTGCAGATATCATTTCACGAACAATCTTTGAAGTCAAATATTCTGGAAAAACTGTTTCAATTCGAGTTTCTCCTTCAAAATGGACTCCACCTTTCTTCCCCACATAAGGATTTGCATTTTCAAGCGCCCGGAAAGAACCCTTACCTTCAAGGTTATAGCTACAGGAATCGTAATTCCCAATATGTCCTGCTCCTGCATCAAACATTGCATTTCGCACATTTTCTGCCTGATTATGTGGAACAAAAACTACAAGTTTTTTTAGTTCACCCTGTGGTTTCAATACACTTATATCCTTAAGTCCCAACTTCTCAGCAAGCTTGTAGCTAATTCCAAAATCAACACTATCAAGATTTGTATGCATAGCATACAAAGCGATATCTTTCTTTATTGCTTTTATAACAATTCGCTCAACATAAGATTTTCCTATTATTTTCTTTAATCCACTAAAAAGTATCGGATGATGGGCAATAATGAGATTGCAGTTCTTACGCTCAGCCTCTTCAAGTACTTCTTCAGTTACATCTAGTGTAAGCAAAGCAGAAGTTATCTCACGGGCTGGATCTCCTACAATCAAACCTGCATTATCATATGATTCCTGCAATGCCAAAGGCACTGCACTTTCAAGTACAGCAGTAATATCTTTAAGCTTCATAATAGACTATAATTGTGAAGAAATTTCGAGTAACATCTCTTTAATGCTGTTTAGTTTTTTTATGACTTCATGATTATTAACAGCATCTTCTTTATTATCTTTTAGCTTTTTCTTTGCACCCTTCAGTGTCATACCCTTTTCTTTTACTAAATGATAGATAAGGTGCAAATTATCGATGTCTTGTTTGGTAAATAAACGATTACCTTTCTTATTCTTCTTTGGCTTAATTATAGAGAATTCCTTTTCCCAAAAACGAACCAGGGAAGTATTAACGCCAAATATTTCAGCAACCTCACCAATTGAGTAATAAAGCTTCTCTATTTTAGGTTCTTTGTACGGCACAATTGTATAATTAATCCAAAGACTGTCCGCCTTCCTGTGATGATAATTCTATCATTCTGTCATAGGCTTCAGGAGACAAATCCAGATAAAAATAATTTATTGGGTTGATGGCCTTTCCATTCTTGATTACCTCATAATGCAGGTGTGGACCAACTGATTTTCCAGTACTTCCAACTTCTCCAATCTTTGCTCCCCTACTCACTTTTTGCCCTTCATGAACTGCTATCTTATACATGTGAGCATAGCGGGTTTTAAAACCAAATCCATGATTAACAATAACCTGATTTCCATAACCTCTCCTTGATTTTTTAACCTTTTCAACAACCCCTTTACCAGTTGCATAAATATCGGTTCCAATCGGAGCTGTAAAATCAATTCCTTCGTGCATCTTTTTGGTTCCCCTGTATATCGGATCATTTCTCCAGCCAAAATAACTTGCAATACGTGTCAAATCTTTAACCATTATTGGTTGAATCGCAGGTACACTTAGAAGAAACTCTTCTTTATTCCTAGCCAACTCAGCAACTTCATCATACGATTTCGACTGAACATACATTTGGGTGAGCAATTTATCAAGCTTTTGTGTTGCTTCTATTACCAAATCTGAATATTGAAATCCCTGTAATGAAGAATAACGATTTCCACCCCCAAATCCTGCTTCTCTCAGATCTGCAGAAATCGGTTCCGTTTCAAAGATGGTACGATAAATGTTATCATCACGATACTGAATATCCTTCAATACATCGCGGGCATTATCCAATTCATTATTCAATAGTTCATATTGTGATAATAGCTGATTTACTTCCCTTTTGAGACGTAATTCTTCTGGACTGTCAAACAAATATGCAAAAACAACAAAATAAAGGATAAACGCCAATACCACACTTGTCAGAAAATGTGGCAGAAGCCTTAACAACTTCCTTCCGAACCCCACATCAACTTTATCGTAACTTAAAGATTCTGGGTTAAATTTGTACTTAACTTTGGCCATAACTGAGTTAAATAATAACTAAAATTAGTTTGCGTATGTGCCTAAAAAAACAATAATTTAAGGGCAAATTTAACTAAATAATCTAAATTTGCAAGTTCTTATAACACAGACAATTCAAAATTAACAATAAATAACAATAAAAAATGACTTCAAAAGAAATCCGGCGGACCTTTTTTGACTTCTTCTCAGAGAAAGGACATCGTATAGTAGAATCAGCTCCAATGGTTATAAAGAATGACCCTACACTGATGTTTACCAATGCAGGGATGAATCAGTTTAAGGATATTTTCCTGGGCAACAGAACAGCTAAAGACTCCAGGGTTGCGGACTCACAAAAATGCTTACGTGTAAGTGGAAAACACAATGACCTTGAGGAAGTTGGCAGAGATACATACCACCATACTATGTTCGAAATGCTGGGCAACTGGTCTTTTGGAGATTACTTTAAAAACGAAGCCATTGATTATGCCTGGGAACTTCTAACAAAAGTGTACAAAATTTCTGCTGAGAGACTTTATGCAACTATATTTGAAGGAAGTGAAGAAGACAAAGTAGATAGAGACATTGAAGCCTTTTCCAACTGGAATAAATATCTTCCGGAAGAAAGAATTCTGAATGGTTCAAAAAAAGATAATTTCTGGGAAATGGGAGAAACAGGCCCCTGTGGTCCGTGTTCAGAAATTCATATTGACCTTAGAGATGAAGAAGAAATACATAAAGTTCCGGGAAAAGATCTTGTAAACAAAGACCACCCACAGGTAATTGAGATATGGAATCTCGTATTTATCCAATACAATAGAAAAAGTAATGGTCAACTTGAAGCATTGCCGGCCAAACATGTTGATACAGGAATGGGATTTGAAAGATTGTGCATGGTTATCCAAGGCAAGAAATCAAATTACGATACGGATGTTTTTCAAACGCTTATCAATGAAATAGAAAAACAGGCAAATAAAAAATACACGTATGGCCAAAACCTGCCAGATGAAACTGAAGAAATCAATGTTGCCATGCGGGTAATTGCTGATCACTTACGGGCTGTATCATTTTCTATTGCAGATGGTCAATTGCCCTCAAACACAGGTGCAGGATATGTTATCAGACGAATACTGAGACGTGCAATCCGCTATGGTTACCAGATTCTTGATTTAAAAGAACCTTTCATATACAAATTGACTCAAATACTCTCCGATCAGCTGGGAGATATTTATCCTGAGATACTGAAACAAAAGAAATTCATCGAAAAGGTAATTCACGAAGAAGAAAATTCATTTCATAAAACACTGGAAACAGGCCTGAAAAGAATTGATGAGTATTGCAAACAAGCAAAAACAAAGAACATTTCTGTTGTTGACGGACATACAGTATTCGAGTTATATGACACATTCGGATTTCCAATTGACCTTACCTCTTTGATTGCAGAAGATCATAATATGCAAATTGATGAGCAAGGTTTTAATGAAGCATTGAAAAAACAAAAAGAAAGATCAAGGCAAGCTTCAAATATCCAGGCTGAAGACTGGGTGATTGTTACTGAAGACAACAGAGAAGAATTTATAGGTTACGATTACCTTTCAACAGAAATAAAAATTGTT
>PKSZ01000679.1 GCA_002869425.1 Marinilabiliales bacterium | reverse complement strand
CATCGTCTTTGAAGCGTTTCAGAGAACCAAGTTCACCTGTGTAAATTACAATTCCGTCTCTGATTACTCTGACTCTTGAAGATCTGTGAATCTTGCCGTCTGTAACCATGCAACCTGCAATTGTACCTACTTTCGTTATTTTGAAAGTTTCCTTGATTTCTGCAGTACCGAGAATTTCTTCCCTGATTTCTGGAGAAAGCATGCCTTCCATAGCATCTCTAATCTCATTAATTGCATCATAAATAATGGAATAAAGACGGATATCTATTTCTTCTTTTTCAGCTAATTTTCTGGCTCCGACTGATGGTCTTACCTGGAAGCCAAGAATGATTGCATTGGACGCTGCAGCCAGCATAACATCTGATTCTGAGATTTGTCCAACGGCCTTGTGCTTAATGCTTACTTGAATTTCTTCAGTTGATAGTTTGATAAGAGCATCTGAAAGAGCTTCAATTGAGCCATCCACATCACCTTTAACAATAACGTTTAGTTCCTGGAAGTTGCCAATTGCAATACGTCTTCCAATTTCATCAAGTGTAATATGTTTTTTGGTTCGTAGCCCTTGTTCCCTAATCAATTGTTCGCGTTTTAAAGCAACATCTTTAGCCTCTTTGTCGGAGTCCATTACGTTAAACTTGTCACCTGCCTGTGGAGCTCCATTCAGGCCTAAGATTAAGATAGGACTGGATGGGCCAGCTTCTGTTATGATTTGGTTTCGCTCGTTGTACATAGCTTTTACGTGGCCAAAGTAGGAACCAGCTATGATAATATCGCCAACTCGTAATGAACCATTTTGAACAAGAATGGTTGTAATGTAACCACGACCTTTATCAAGAGAAGATTCTATAACAGTACCGTTTGCTTTTTTATCAGGATTTGCTTTTAACTCAAGTAATTCTGCTTCAAGCAGTACTTTTTCCAGTAACTCTTCTATATTGATACCTTGCTTGGCAGAGATTTCCTGTGATTGGTATTTTCCACCCCAATCTTCTAGCAGGATATTCATATTTGCCAGTTCTTCACGAATTTTATCAGGATTTGCTGTTGGTTTGTCAATTTTATTTATGGCAAAAACAATTGGTACACCAGCTGCTTGTGCGTGATTAATGGCCTCAACGGTTTGAGGTTTCACACCATCATCAGCGGCTACAACAATAATAGCAATGTCTGTAACCTGAGCACCACGTGCACGCATAGCAGTAAACGCTTCGTGACCAGGTGTGTCGAGGAATGTTATTGTTTTCCCATTTTCCAATTTTACTTTGTAAGCGCCGATGTGCTGGGTATTTCCTCCAGCTTCACCTGCAATAACATTGGCATTACGTACGTAGTCAAGAAGTTTTGTTTTACCATGGTCAACGTGTCCCATTACAGTTACAATAGGAGATCTGTGAAGTAAATCTTCATCTGCATCTTCTTCTACCTTGATAAGATCATGCAATTCGACACTAACAAATTCTACTTCATAACCAAATTCATCAGCTACAAGAGAAATAGTTTCAGCGTCAAGCCTTTGGTTGATACTTACAAACAATCCAAGACCCATGCAGGTGCTAATAATCTGCGTAACATCAACATCCATAAGATTGGCAAGTTCGTTTACGGTAAGGAACTCAGTTACTTTCAGAATATTCTTTTCGAGTTCTTTTTGTTCCTGTTCCTGCTCCGCTTTTTTGCTTATTGCTTCTCTTTTCTCTCTTCTGTGCTTTGCTCCTTTAGATTTACCTTTTGAGGTAAGTCTGGCAAGCGTATCTTTAATTTGTTTTTGGATTTCTTCGTCGTTGATTTCCTGTTTTGGTGCTTTTTGCGAAGGTTTAGACTTTTTGGTCTTTTGTTTTTCTTTAAATTCTCTTCTGTCTTCTTCGTTTAAGCTAACTCTTTCTTTATCTTTCTTAATTCTTTTTCTCTTCTTCTTTTTCTTTTTCTTCTCTTCTTCAGCTTTTGAGTCTTCTTTTTTCTCTTTTTCAACAGGAAGATCAATTTTTCCGATTACTGTAGGCCCTGATAATTTTGCAAACTGAGTTTTGATAAATTGTTCTTCTGAAGCTTCTTTTTCCTCAGGATCTTTGGTCTTTTTTTCCGGTTTTTCTTCCGGTTTTTCAATCTTTTCGACAGCTTCTTTTTTCTCTGTTTTTTCAGTCTTCTTTGCTTCTACAGTTTCTTTATCAGCAGTTTTTTCTTTCTTAGCTTTAGGCTCTTCTGTGGTTTCGGCTGTTTTTTTTCTTGATTTTTTTGTTGGGCGCGTTTTTTGGTTTAGTGAATCAAGATCAATTTTACCAACTATTTTCACATCTTCTTTGTCCTGCTGATCCTCTTCATTTTCTTCATCTACCTTCTCTTCTTCATCTACCTTCTCTTCTTCATCTTTCTTATCAGCTTTTTCTTCTACTTTTTCTTCGATTACCTCTTCTGTCTTTTCCTCTACTTTTTCTTTCGTAGCATCTTCTGTTGTTTCTTCTACAGAGTCTTGAGTTTCCTTAACTTCAGGAACCTCTTCAACTTTTTCCTCTTTTTTGTTGGATTTATCGAGATCGATCTTGCCAACAATTTTTGGTCCTTTTGCAGGTTTTTCTGCTTCAACTGTCTGCGATTCTTCACTGCTGGTTACATCTTTAATAAGAATCTCATCTTCAGCTTCATTATCTTCTTTAGCTGATTCTTCAGACACATCATCCAGTGTTATAGATTCTTTTTTTGATCTGTTAGATCGAAGACTCATCTCTTCGGATTCTTTCTTAACAGAAAGATCAGAGCTATACTCTTTCAATAACAGTTCATAAGCCTCTCCGGAAACTTTGGTGTTGGGGTTAGAGTCAACCTCAATTCCTTTGTTGGTCAGAAAATCTACGATGGTTGATATACCAACGTTGAATTCTCTGGCAAGTTTACTGAGTCTTTTTGTTTTCGCGCCTTTTGCCATATTATGAATATGCTTAATTTTTTTTCAAATGAACTATTCAAATTCTGATTTAAGAATCTTAGTAACTTCTATAATTGTTTCTTCTTCCAGATCTGATCTTTTAACAAGATCTTCTACAGAAAGTTCAAGAACACTTTTTGCCGTATCACAGCCTACTGCTTTCAGCTCATCAATGATCCAGCTTTCAATTTCGTCTGCAAATTCTTCAATATCTACATCTTCGTCATCTTCTTCCATTTCTCTGTAAACATCGATTTCGAATCCTGTAAGCTGACTAGCCAGTTTGATATTTAAGCCACCTTTGCCAATAGCGAGAGAAACCTGGTCGGGTTTCAGAAATACATTGGCTCTCATTTCTTCTTCATCGAGTTTAATTGAAGTAATTTTTGCAGGACTTAATGCTCTTTGAATGTAGAGCTGAATATTGTTTGTGTAATTAATTACATCAATATTTTCGTTTTTGAGTTCACGTACAATACCGTGAATTCTTGATCCTTTCATACCCACACAGGCACCTACAGGATCAATCCTTTCGTCGTATGATTCTACGGCTACTTTTGCTCTTTCACCCGGAACTCTTACAATTTTCTTAATGGTAATCAACCCATCAAAGATTTCCGGAACTTCCAACTCAAATAATCTTTCAAGGAAAACCGGTGAGGTTCTGGAAATAACAATCAAGGGATTATTATTTCTCATATCTACCTTGATTACCGCTGCTCGGAGGTTATCCCCTTTACGGAAGTAGTCTGATGGAATCTGCTCTTGTTTTGGAAGTATTAGCTCATTGCCTTCATCATCCAATACCAGAATTTCTCTTTTCCATACCTGATAAACTTCTCCAGTAATTATTTCGCCGATTCTATCTTTATATTTTGCGTATATATTGTCTTTTTCAAGCTCCAATATTCTTGCTGTAAGATTTTGACGTAACGCCAGAACCATTCTTCTTCCAAAGTCTTCGAGTTTTACTTCGTCTGTAAACTCTTCGCCAGGTTCATAGTCCTCATCAATTTTAGTAGCTTCAGAAAGTGAGATTTCTGTATAAGGATCTTCAAGTTCCTCGTCGTCGACAACGATACGATTTCTCCAAATTTCAAAGTCTCCTTTGTCGATATTGATGATGATGTCGAAATTCTCGGCTGTTCCAAATTTTTTTGCCAACATGCTTCTGAATACATCTTCAAGAACGCTCATCATGGTTACTCTGTCGATGTTTTTCAGCTCTTTAAATTCCGAGAAAGTGTCTATAAGATTTACATTTTCCATTCTTTTTTACTTTAGCTAAAACTTATTACCACTTTTGTTGATTTAATATTTTCTAAATTGTAAGTCATTTCTTCTTCTATGATTTCTTTTTTCTTTGAACTCTTATTTTTTTGTTTGATTTTTTCAATTAGAATCAGGTCTCTT
>PKSZ01000644.1 GCA_002869425.1 Marinilabiliales bacterium | reverse complement strand
TGCCGGTAAAATTTTTGGATTTGACGGACAAACACTTCAGGAAGTTATTGTTCAAATGTTGCTTGAAAAGAATGAGAAATTATCAGTAGCTGAAAGTTGTACAGGAGGAAATATCGGTCATTTGATTACTTCTGTTCCTGGAGCATCAATGTGTTTTGAAGGAGGAATTATTTCCTATTCAAATAAGGCTAAAATTAATCAGCTTTCTGTATTGCCCGAAACAATTGATAAATATGGAGCAGTTAGTAGGGAAGTAGTAGAAGAAATGGCTATGGGGGTAATGAGAAAGATGAATACAGATTATGCAATTGCAGTATCAGGTATTGCAGGACCCGGAGGAGGAACAGAAGATAAGCCTGTAGGAACAACCTGGATTGCTGTAGCTGACAAGAAAAAAGTTATAGCACAAAGTTTTTTATTTGGTGACCATCGTGGCAGAAATATTACAAAATCTTCGAATACCGCATTGAATATGTTAAAAAAAGTAATTTTAGGTGAAAGTTGGTAGTTTTTTATTTTTGTTGAAGCATAATCGATGAAAATCAAAATAATAATTGTATTAACTATTCTTTCGAATATTGCTTTCGGACAATTTGAAGATAAAAGTGAATTAAAAAAGGTTACCAGTGAAATGATTCTTAAAATAAAGAAGTATTCATTGGTGAAAGATTCTGCAGACTGGGATGAGCTTAACAGAGAAGTTCTGAAAGATATTGATAACCTCCCATTGGACAGTTCCAAATATATCATTTCCGAAATATTAAATGTTTTAAAGAAATATGGAGATAATCACTCATTTTATATGACAAAAGTGGAAGCTTCTCAGGATAATAGCTTTTCATATAATGAGAATATTGCAATGCCCGGATCTCAGCTTTTAGAAAATAATATTGCTTATTTACATTTACCTGCGCATAAATGCATGAATTCAGAATTAAATTATTTGTATGCAGATACATTAATATCGCAAATCCGGGAGCTGGATGAAAATCACAATATCAAAGGATGGATTATTGATTTACGTCAAAACAGGGGTGGTAATATGTGGCCAATGTTAGCAGGCTTATCTCCGTTTTTTTATGGAAAAATGATTGGCTATTTTGCTTCAGATAAAAATGATATCAATTTTAAAATTAAAGCCAAAAGCATACCCAGTTTTAAATCATTGGTTAATAAGTATGAATGTAGAAGTTTTAACCATAAAATTGCAGTATTGATTGATACATTGACTGCTAGCAGTGGTGAAATGACTGCAATTTGTTTATTGGGGCTGAACAATACGAAGTCTTTTGGCTTGCGATCTGCTGGTTGTACAACTATGCTTCATACATTTAAATTAGTCAATGGAAGTTTATTTTTATTAGCTACAGAATTTTTTATGGATGGAAATAATAAAATATACAAGGATGCAATTCAACCAAATGTAATAGCAGATAAAAACATTATATTTCAAAAAGCCATCAATTGGATATATGAATAGAGATATTTTAGTATAAGATTATATGTGATAAATATAAAAGTCTATAAATGAGTAGTATATATAATTTTGACAAGCAGATTAGCAGGGAGGGTACCGATTCTGTTAAGTATGATTTACGTAAAGATATTTTTGGTACTCAGAATGTAATACCAATGTGGGTTGCAGATATGGATTTTGCCACTCCTGATTTTATTCTTGATGCCATCAGGCAAAGAGCCGATAAGGAAATTTTGGGCTATAGTTATCGTGGAGAAATGCTTATGAAAGCCATTCGGGAGTGGTTGATCAAAAGACACAATTGGACTACCAAAACAGATTGGTATTTGTTTACACCTGGTGTTGTTCCCGCATTGAACCTGGCTGTACTTGCATATACGCAGCCTGGTGATGAAGTTATTGTTCAGCCTCCTGTATATTTTCCTTTTTATAGTGCTGTAAAAGATCATGGACGAAAATTGATATGCAATCCATTGAAAATAGAGCAGGGGAAATATTTTTTCGACTTGGAGGATTTGAAAAACAAGATCAATAAGAAAACAAAATTATTAATTCTATGCTCCCCGCACAATCCAGTTGGCCGGGTCTGGCATAAGGAGGAGCTTGTTGAGTTGATGAATATTTGTTTGGAGAATAATATTTTGGTTGTTAGTGATGAAATTCATTCTGATTTGGTTTTCGAACCCAATAAGCATATACCCCTGGCTTCTGTTTCTGAAGAAATTTCTGACCATTGTATAACTTTTATGGCGCCAAGTAAAACATTTAATACAGCAGGTCTTTTTACTTCTGAAGTAATCATAAAGGATGAAAAATTACGACAGCAATTTTCAAAACAAATAGACGCTTTGCATATAGGTTGGTGCAATGTTTTTGGTAATGTCGCATTGCAATCTGCTTATGAAATGGGAGAGAGCTGGTTAACGCAGATGTTAAATTATGTAAGCAACAATATTTCTTATACGTACAAATATCTTGAAGAAAACCTACCGGATATTTCTTTTCAAAGACCTGAAGCCACTTATCTTTTATGGTTGAATTTTCAAAAAACTAAAATGGATGACGATGAAATTTGGAAAATGCTGATAAATGATGCTGGAGTTGGTTTGAATAAAGGCTTGCAGTTTGGTAAAGAGGGAAAGGGCTATATGCGAATGAACGTAGCTTGTCCACGAGATACTTTAGAAAATGCCTTAAATAATATTTCAAATACATTAAAATTAGAGCAGGATGCGAACAACCTGCTCTAATTAACCCAAAAAATTGAACTACTATAATTAATTGTACATTGCTTTTCTAATTAAATCAATCATCAATTTTTCGTCTTTTCTGATAACAGTAAGAATCATGTCGATAACTCCTGTTTTATTCAGACCGAGATTGTTTTCATAGATTTCAAGCATTTTGTAATTCTCCTTTGATAGGCGAAAACCTGTGTGAATCTTTTTTTCTTTTTTTGACATATAATAATCCTTTGGTTAATTCGGAAATACTGAAGCCCTCAATTTAAAATTAAATAGGGCAAATCCTGTCTCTTTATCAAAATGAGCAACCTTTCTAGTTCGAAGAGATTTTGCTGTAAATAATTTCTCAGTTACTCCTGTTACAATACATTCTGATTTGTTTACGAATATTTTATTTCCAATTTCAACATTACTAATTGAATCTGGAACTTTTCCCAGTCGGGAAATCAGAAATGAATACTCTTCATTAATTTTTTGCATTTTCTCTAACATACCGCCTTTGTCCGGATGATTCATTAGAGCGAGCTGCCTATATTTTTGTTTTAGCTCCTTTTCTACCAGAATATCAGCGAAATAAGTCATTGTAAGTCTTTTTATTGATTAAAAACCGTTTGTAAATGTACAACAATGTCAAACAATATGCAAATATTTTTACACTTTTTTATAAAGTATTTAATTGCTACATATTCAGGTAGTTAAGGTTTAGATGGGTTTGATTACAGTAGGTTTGATTGCAGAAAGGTTTTATCTTTCTATTCCAAGCAAACAGATGTCGTCTATTTGTTCTATTTTTCTGGAAGAATTGTTCATCCATTCGGTTAGGAAGGTGTCAAAAATTTCCTTTTGTACTCGTATTTCTATATGCGCATTTTGTAGTATGAAGTCTTTTAGTCCTTTTGTTTTTAGCTTTTTCCCATTTTTCCCTCCAAACAGATCAGCATACCCATCCGTAAAGAGATAAAATTTGGATTTTCCTTTTGTTTCAAATTTATGATTGGTAAAGCTATCCATTTTGGGATGTATGGCAACGGGCATTTTGTCTGCCTTGATTTCAATCAGACTGTATGTGCCTGAATCAGTAGGTTCCACAATCCACAATGGATTATTTGCCCCGGCCCACTGACATTCTTTTTGATCAGTATCAAAACTCAACAATGAAATATCCATACCTTCTTTTTGTTCTCCGCTGATTCCTTTTTGTTTTAAAGCATGGATGATTTCATCTCTTAAAGCATTCAGTATATTACCAGGGTTTGCATTTTCATTTACCTGTATAATTTCGTTAAGTAATGTAATACCTAAAATGCTCATAAACGCTCCTGGAACTCCATGTCCCGTACAATCAGCAACCGCAATAAGTGTTTGCTTTTCATTTTTATATGTCCAGTAAAAGTCACCGCTTACAATGTCTTTGGGTTTGTATAATACAAAATGTTCTTGCAGGTATTCATTCATTATGATCGAATCCGGTAGTACCGCATTTTGTATTCTTAATCCATAATTAATACTGTCTGTAATTTCTTCTTTCTGTGCTTCAGCTTCTTCTTTTCTTGCGATAGCTATGTTGTAGAGCTTTTCAATTTCGCTGTTTTGTTTATTAAGTCTTTCATTTAATTCTTCAAGCCTGTCTCTTTGTGCTTGTATTTCTTCATTTTGCTGGTTTA
>PKSZ01000556.1 GCA_002869425.1 Marinilabiliales bacterium | reverse complement strand
TTATCATCGGCAATTGTGGAAGCAATTTTAAATGAGTTTTACTCAAAAATCATTTCACAGGAAAAAAATAATAAAAGGGTAATTGTTGCTTGTGTGGAAAATGAATTTCATCAGATCGGTATAAAAATGATTAGCGATATTTTTGAGATGAATGGCTGGAGTGCTCATTTTTTGGGTTCAAATACACCAACAAATGAATTGATTTCCTTTACAAAAACAATTATGCCGGATATGCTTGCAATATCATTAAGCCTTTATTTTCATCTTCCATTTCTCGAAAATATGCTGCAAATGATAAGAAAAGAGTTTCCCACATTGACGGTTTTGGTCGGAGGACAGGCATTTCGTCATGGAGGAAAGGATGTTCTGCTAAAGTATGAAAATGTATTTTATAAACCGGATTTGAACAGTACTGAATTGTTTATTAAAAACTTAGATAACAATGGTTAATAAATATCTTATAGAAACTGCAGGTCAGTTAAAACAGGTAAGCAGTAAAACGGCAAATGAATATAAGCAAAAGTCCGAACAACTTATTGCAAAAATGAATGCTCTCATGCAAGAACGACCAGATATTGCAGATCTTGTTGGTGAGAACAATATAAGCATGATGCAGGATAACCATGCCAATCATGTACGGTTTATTGCATCAGTTTTAGCCAATTACAATAAAGATGTATTGGTTGAAACCGTTTTGTGGGTTTTTAGGGCATATCGGAGTCATGGCTTTACCACAAATTACTGGGCTGCTCAATTGAACACATGGATGAAAGTTATTGAAGAATTGTTAAGTCCGGAATGCTATCGTGAGGTGAAACCTTACTATGAGTGGATGCAAATAAATATTCCGGTATTTGTAAAAGTATCTGATGAAAAACTCGAATCACAAAATTCTATACATTAAGTAATGGCCAATCAAGATATATCGTCAATATTACCTGAATGGACCGAGGAATTTAGTCATGCACTAATGCATAACAGTTCTCTTTGTATTGCTTTATTTTCTGGTGACAAAAAATTGCTTTTTGCAAATGGTTCAATGGCTGAACTTTTTAAAGGCGAACCCGCGGAAAGTTTTCTCAATCCCACAATTGATGAAATATTATCCTTTGACCATTCCAAATCGCTTGTTTTCGAAGGTTTTTTAACCATGGGAAGTATCTCATCTGTAAATACATCCCTTTGGGCTCAAGTTTACAGAAAGGAGAATAAAATACTTGTTGTGGGCGGTGTGAATGCAGCACAGCTTATACAGCAAAACGATACAATGCACCATTTGAACCGTGAAATAAACAATTTGCAAAGGGAATTGATTCGGGAGAAGAGTACACTCGAAAATACCTTGAAAAAGTTAAATGAGCTTAATAAAGAGCTCAAAAGTCTCAATACAGATAAGGATAGATTTTTGAGAATACTGGCACACGATTTAAAGAACCCCTTTAATACACTCATGGGGTTTTCCGATTTGTTACTTAAAAATGTACACAAATACGATAGAGAGAAAATAAAAAAACAAGTAAAATCGATAAGTGAAACAACCAAAAAAACATTTTACTTATTGGAGGATTTGTTGTTATGGTCTAATGCACAGTCAGGTAAATTGTCAATAAATAAGAAAAAAGCAGTTTTCGAAGATATTTGCATGTATATTATTTCAGGTATTGAAAATCAAGCAAATAGCAAAGAGATATCCATTAATTTCTTTGAGGCCGAGAAAACCATTTTGAATGTTGATCTGAATATGATCAAAACCATTCTACGGAATTTAATTTCAAATGCAATAAAATTTACAGAAAAGAATGGTCAAATAAATATTTTTACGGAAAAAGGCGCTGAATTTATTACAATTACTGTTTCAGATAGTGGTATAGGAATTAGCAAAGAGAATATTGCAAAACTTTGGGACTTCTCAACACAAGTTTCTACAGCAGGAACAGCAGGAGAAAGAGGAACCGGTTTTGGCCTTTTACTATGTAAAGAATTTGTCGAAAAAATGGGTGGTAAAATTTGGGTAGAAAGTGAAGTTGGAAAAGGCAGCGATTTCAAATTTACTATACCCATATAATCAAAAATAAAACCTTGCAATAAAACGATTGTAGAATCACAAATATGGAAGAACGAAAGCCAACATACCAGGAATTAGAACAAAAAGCCAAAAAACTTGAACAGGAGAATTTTAAGTTGAAAAATCAGCAAACAGAGATCAGTAAAGCTAAAGAACTTTATCTGAATATATTAACTGATTTTCCTGCTTTGATTTGGCGTTCCGGATTGGATAAATTATGTGATTACTTTAATCAAACCTGGCTCGATTTTACAGGGAGAACCCTGGATCAGGAGCTGGGCAATGGTTGGACAGAAGGCGTACATCCTGATGATCTCGACTATTGTGTGCAAATTTATTGTGACGCTTTTGATAAACAAGAGCCCTTTGTGATGGATTATCGCTTAAAGAATAAGTTGGGCGAATATCGTTGGATACGCGATTTTGGAAGACCATTTTACGATTTAGATAATACATTTCTGGGGTATGTTGGTTCCTGTTACGATATTACAGATAATAAAGAAAAGCAATCCATTCTCTCAAAAGCCAAAAACAAAACAGAAGAAAGTGAAAAGAAATTAGCCGATTTAGTAAGAGATTTAAAACTTGCACAAAATATTGCCAACATTGGAAACTGGCATCTTGATCCAAAAGTTGGAGTGCCGGTCTGGTCTGATTTTGTATATAAAATTTACGAGCGGAAGCCGGAAGATGGCTTGCCACATATTGATGATTATAAAAAGATTTACGAACCCGATCAGTACAGCATTTTCAATAAGGCCATAACAGCAGCCATAAAAGAAGGTAAACATTACGACATTACACTCAAGTTGAAACTGCCCGGTAACAAGCTGAAATGGATACGTGCAATTTGTGTTCCTGATTTAGAGAATAAAAGTGAAGCTGGTTATTATTTGCGAGGCACCATACAGGATATTACGGAATATAAGAATACAGAAGCAGAGCTAAATGCAGCCAAGGAAAAAGCCGAGGAAATGAACCAGCGGTACAATATGGCAATACAGGCAACATCTGATGGTCTATGGGATTGGAATTTAATTACGAACGATGTGTATTATTCGCCCCATTGGAAGTCAATATTGGGATATACCGACAAGGAACTGGAAAATCGTTTCTCGGTTTGGGAAGAACTGACAAAAGACGAAGATGTAAAATCAACATTGAAGGCACTGGATGAACTGGTTGAAGGCAAACGCGATAGTTTTGAAATGGAGATTCAAATGCGTCATAAAAAAGGCCATTGGGTAACCATTTTATCTCGTGCAGATGTGTTTTTTAATGAAGAAAACAAAGCCTACAGAATTGTAGGAACACATACGGATATTTCGGAGCGTAAAAAAGCCGAAGAAAAACTCAGGCAAAGCGAAGAACGCTTTCGTAAGCTTATTGAAAATATGCCTAGTGGAGTTGCCATATACAAACCTGTTAATAATGGAAAAGATTTTGAATTTATCGATGTCAATAAAGAGGCGGAAAAGATTACAAATAGCAAGAAGAAAGATCTGATAGGGCATACTTTACAGGAAAAATTTCCAAATATGATAAATGGTCCTCTGGTGAAGAACTTAAGAAAAATACACAAGAACGGACAAGAAATTTATATCCCGCCATTTTTCTATAAAGACAAGCAACGAGAGGGCTGGAGAGAGAATTATATTTATAAACTTAGAAGTGGGGAGATTGTAGCCATTTTTAAGGATGTTACACAATTGAAAGAAGCTGAAGAGAATTTAAAAAATAAAAATAAAGAGTTAATTACAGCCAAGCACAAAGCTGAGGAAAGTGAAAAACGATTTAAAGCACTACACAACGCATCCTTTGGTGGAATAGCCATCCATGATAAAGGGATGATATTGGACTGCAATCAGGGGCTTTCAGATATTTCAGGGTATGCACATGACGAATTAATTGGAATGAATGGATTACTCTTGATACATGAAAGCTCACGAGGTCTTGTTTTGCATAATATTAAGACGGGATATGAAAAACCCTACGAGGCAATAGGGCAAAGAAAAAACGGCAGTAAATATCCCATACGATTGGAAGCAAGAGAAATACCCTATAAAGACAAATTGGTAAGGGTTGTAGAATTCAGAGATATTACCTTGCAAAAGAAAACGGAAGAGGAACTAATCGAAGCCAAAGAAAAAGCAGAGGAAAGCGATCGTTTAAAAACAGAGTTTATCAATAATATGTCCCATGAAATTCGTACGCCAATGAATGGTATAATGGGATTTACAAGCTTGTTAAATAAAGAAAATATTAGCGATGATAAACGGAAACACTATGTAAATATTATTCAGAATAGTGGCCAGCAATTGATGCGA
>PKSZ01000086.1 GCA_002869425.1 Marinilabiliales bacterium | reverse complement strand
ATGAAGATGAAACTGTCACAAGAGAAATAATAAAAGATACAATAATTCATCATGATGATATTGAAAAAGTAAGGAAAACACTTAAATCATATATCAAAGGAGAAACAAAAACATACAAAAACGAATACAGAGTTAAGCACAGTTCAGGAGAGTATCACTGGATACTGGAAAGGGGTACTGCACTGAGAGATGAAACGGGGAAAACATATCGAATGGCAGGTTCCATTACGGATATTACAGACAGAAAGAAAGCAGAAGAAGAAATTAATGAAATCAATAAGGCGCTTCTTGAAGAGCGTAGAATGTTTATTAAAGGCAATGTTGTGATTTTCAGAGTAGGAGCCAGCAGCAACACAGACATTGTATATGTATCTGAAAATGTAAAAGAAGTATTGGGTTATACTGTTGAAGAATTTACATCGGGTGAAACTGATTTTACTTCTTTGATTCATCCAGATGATTATAAAAAGCACGAAGAAGAAAGATTGAATGCCATTAATGATGGTCTTGATCATGTTGAATTCCCAAATTACAGGCTAATTCGAAAAGACAAAAAGATCATCTGGATTAAGGATTCAACATCCATATTAAGAGATGAAAATGGAAATGTTAGACAACTTCTTGGTTATATTGTTGACATAAGCAATGAAATTAGGGCTGAAAAAGGGCTAGAGGAAAATCAAAGAAAGTACTATACGCTGTTTAATCAGGCAAGCGATGCAATTCTACTAATTGATAATGACAATATATTGGATTGTAACCACAAAGCCATTAAGCTGTTTGGATACAATAAAGATGAATTCATTGGCAGAAACTTGCTTGAACTTTCCCCTGAGCATCAAACCAATGGTGAACCAACGGCAAAAAAACGGATACGTAAAATAGATGAAATTCAGGATGGTAGCAGCAGAACATTCCACTGGTTATATAAAAGGAAAGACGGTAGCACTTTTGATTCTGAAGTTAGCCTTTCATTAATAGAATTTGATGGAAAGAAAGTATTACATGCAATCATTCGCGATATTACAGAGAGGATTCAAATAGAAAAAGACCTTAAAGAGAGTGAGCAAAAAACAAAGATGTTGCTACAGGCAATCCCGGATTTGATTTTTGTTGTAGACAGGGAATTCAAATACATTGACTACCGCCCGGATAATATATCTGGCCTGTCGGTTCCCGAATCTGATATTATTGGAAAGTCTGTGGATGAATTCTTCTCAGGCGATTCATTGGTTGAGATGAAAGAAAAAATTGTTACAGCTCTTGAAAAAAATGAAATTCAGAAACTTGAGTACGAACTAGAATCTCCACTGGGAAAAAGATGGTTTGAAGCAAGGCTTGCCGCGTTGAATGAGGAACATGTTGTTGTGCTTGCACGCGATGTTACAGAAAGAATTGAAATGCAGCACAAGATTAAACAAATCAATACGGAGCTGGAAGAAAAAATTGAAGCCTTATCACAAAAAGATGATAAAGAGTCTTAAAAATCGGCTTTCTTTCTTTTGATTTTTCCATCCACAATTTCAATTTTGCTGAACAGGATCATGCCCACAAATAAACTTCCAATTACTGTTGCTCCAACAATTCCTGCGAGTGTAAACTCAGGATGTTTGGGATCCAATCCATGTATAGAAGTATAAACAATTGGAATTACAATGATTGCCACACCTATCATAAGGTACAAATAATCAAAGATACCTGCAATTATAGCCGAGTTTCTATAAATTTTTGATTTCTTAAATTCATTATAACGCATTCTGGCATGATGTGCCGCTCTTGCCCTGGCTTTTTTTCTTTCATTTCGAAGCCATTCCTCACGATCGAATTTTACATGATTATACTCATCTTTCACTACACCAACCCCATGATACTTAATTAAATAAGTATATGCTTCATTGATGATAATAAATTGCAAATGAGAATCCGAGTTACCACTCACATCCGGATGATATTGCTTGGCTTTAGTCCTATAAGCCTTCTTAATTTCTGCAATACTTGCATTTTCAGAAACTCCAAGCAAAACAGAATAGTTCCGTTTCAGCTTATCATTCATTCAAAAAAAATTTATACCCTGAATCCCACAACAAGAACATCATCAATTTGTTCAGTGTTTCCTTTCCATTCTTCGAATCTTTCATCCAAAATCGCTTTTTGTTCTTCCATTGGTTTCTGATGAATCTCCAACAAGTATTCCTTAAATTTCTTAATTTTCAACTTTTTACCTTTTGGTCCTCCAAACTGATCGGCATAACCATCAGAAAATATATAGACAACATCGCCTTCCTGAAGATCATATTCATTATCCGTAAATGAATTATTCATATTACGATGAATTCCTATAGGCATTGGATCAGCCTTAATCTTTTCAATCTCATTATTTCGCAAAACCAGTGCAGGATTATATGCCCCGGCAAATTGCATATGCTTCTTGTTGGTATCCAAAACGCAAAGCGAAATATCCATGCCATCTTTAGCCTCAATTTCTTCCTCAGTTTGGTGTAAAGATGAAATAATGCCTTTTCTAAGTTCATTCAAAATATCACTTGCAACCAGGTTCTTATCTTTGTTGACCACTTCATTTAATGTAGCAATTCCCAACATACTCATAAAAGCACCTGGAACTCCATGCCCGGTACAATCAGCAGCAACAATTACCATCTTGTTATCTAAAACCGTAAACCAGTAAAAATCACCGGATACAATATCTCTTGGTTTATACAGGACAAAATGATCCAGGGCAGCCTGAGTGATAATTCGTGCAGGTGGTAGTATTGCCGATTGAATTATACTGGCATAGACAATGCTGTCGGTAATTTCCTTTTTCTGCTCTTCAATAAGATCCTTCTGCTCAACAACAAAGTCTCGCTGATATTCAATCTCATCTCTTTGCGCTTCAATCTCCTCTTTCTGCTGCTGTATCTCTTCGTTTTGCATTGCCAGTTTTTGGTTGGCTCTCTTCCTTTGCTGACTTTGCCTATAGATTATTACTGAAAATATTAGAATTACGATAAAACCAAAAACAAAAGATCCCAATAGAATTCGCTGACGCATTAAAATCTCCTCCTGACGTTCGATTTCTGCATCTTTCAGCTTCATCATCATTTCCTTATTTGAGGTTTCAAATTTTACGAGTATTTTTTGCTTTTCAAGTTCTTCTCGCAAGAAAGCGATTTCCTCATTTTCTCTATCAGTATACTTCAATTGCTTCTCAGAAATTTGTCTTTTTACCTTAGCTGGGTGAAGCTTTTCGGACAATTTTTTATAATATTCCATTGCAATTTTAAAATCTTCCATTGAAGAATACACCTCTGCAAGTGCTTCATAGTTCGCTTTGATTAACTCAGCATATTTGATGCGTTCAGCAATTTCATTACTTCGAAGATAAAAATCTTTTGCTTTCAGCATTTCACCTAGTGTTTTGTGAACATTTGCAATATTAAACAGGGAATTGGCAACCCCCTTCTCCATCTTCAAACCCTCTTTTATTTTTAAAGATTTGGTGTAATAATCAATCGCTTCCTTATACTTAGTCCAATCATAATTCACATTTCCCATATTATTATAGGACTGCGCCAGCTGTTGCTGTTGATTTAGCTTCTCAAGCAAATTGACAGACTTTTCATAATAAGACATGGAAGTTTCAAAATCTCCCTTTTCATAATATATTATACCAATATTGTTATACCCAGCAGCCATATCCTTTTCTTTTCCAAGCAGTTTATCTTTCTCCAGGGATTTTTCGTAGAATTCAATGGCTTTATCATAATTCTTTTGCTCAACATAGACATCTCCTATGTTATTGTATGCCATTGCAGCCTCGATTGTATCGCCTTTGTCTTCCTGTATTTTTACAGCCTCAGTAAAACAATCTATTGATTTATCAAAACGGTAAGTACCTTCAAGCATTTTACCCAACTTATTGAGAATGTCTGCCTCCTTTTCTTTGTTACCAAGTTCCTTTTCATAGCTCAGTGCTTTTTCCAGAAAATCAATTGAGTTTTCATATCTTCCGCTATCATACATCACCATAGCAGTACTACTCATAATATCGGAAACACCTTGTTTTTCTCCAATTGATTCTTTCAAATCCAAAGCCTTTTTGTAGTTTTCCAGAGCCTTTTCTTTTTTATTTCCTTTATGATAAACCAGGCCAATGTTATGATATACTTCGGATTGTTTGCTTTTATTCTTTGATTCTTCAAAGAGTTTCAGCGCTTTATTTAAATTTTCCAGAGCCAGTTTTTCATCTTTTTTCTGCTCGTATTGTTTTCCCAACTGCTCATATAAGTTGGCCATTTCTACCTTATTATCCTCTTCTTCAGCCAATGCAATCATTTTTTTAAAATAATCGATTCTCCCATCCAATGTCTGATCATCAATATCTTTATTTATCTGTAGAT
>PKSZ01000555.1 GCA_002869425.1 Marinilabiliales bacterium | reverse complement strand
CGATATTAGTGCAACCACTTTGTTTTTGGGAAGGTTTGATGATGCTATGCTGTCGAAATCGTTTTTGGTTTCCGGTGTAATTGGTTTGTTGATGACTTCACTGTACTCAAAGTTACAAAGCCTGATTCCCTTTTCAAAACTTGCAACAGCTACTCTTATCACCATAACCATATTTACAGGATTGTTGCGTTTTGGATTTGAGTTTTATAATGAGGATTGGCTGATTTTCCTTGTTTTCATTATGATGGGGCCATTGAATATTTTATCAATCATAACATTTTGGGGTTTAGCTGGTAGATTGTTTAGTTTACGACAGGGTAAAAGATTGTTTGGATTGATTTACTCAGGACAACTTATGGGGATTATTCTTATAAGTTTTGCGGTTCCTATTATTCTTAGATGGATCGATGGTGTTGAAAATCTATTGGTTATTAGCGCTTTTAGTGTTCTCGCTGGCGTCTTTATTCAGTTTATGGTGGGATCTAGTTTCAAGGAGAAACTAAAACATGAAGAAAAAAAGAATAAGGAACATGAATCAGAGAAAAAGCTTAGTATTCTGAAATTATTTAAAGACAAGTATGTTTTTATGATGGCTGTTTTTGTTACACTTTCAATGATTACAGCTTTCTTTATTTTTTATTCATTCTTATCAGTTACCAAAGCACAATATGCTGAATCTGTTGAATTGGCAGGATTTTTAGGTTTATTTATAGCATCAGCAAATATCTTTAGCTTTTTAATACGGACTTTTGTTTACAGTAAGCTTGTGAAAAACTATGGACTAAAAGTTACATTGGTTGTTATACCGTTTCTGATAGGTATATTTACTGCCGGAGCAATAATTCTGGGTACCTTTTTCGGATACGATCCATCTTCAACAAGTTTTATTTTCTTTTTCATTGTCATAGCACTCAGCAGGCTATTTTCATTAACACTTAAAGATTCAGTACAGATACCAACATTCGAGATAATGTACCAATCTTTAGATAGCAAAATACGTTTTAGAATACAGGCTGCTATTGATGGTATTGTCAACGAGTTTGCGGCAGTTTTTTCTGGCTTAATTTTAATGCTACTCAGCTATATTAGTTTGGAAATTATTCATTATTCTTTGATTTTATTTGTATTGGTTATTTTTTGGACGTTTGTAGCATTACGCTTGTATAGAGAATATAAAGTTTCCCTCAGAAGATCACTTGAAAATTCAGGTAAACAGTCAAACAATGAAGATAGCAATAAAGATATTTTGGCTTCGGTTGAGTTGAGTCTGCAAAGTAAAGAACAAGAGGAAGTTATCTTTGCACTGAAAATGCTTGAACTGGTTTCTCCAACAAGCTATGAAAGTACGCTCATTAAAATGCTGGATAGCAATATTGAAGGAGTTAGATTGTATGTATTGAAAAAGATACGACAGGAAAAAGTATTGTCAGCGATAACAAAATTAAAGTCCTTAGTGAACAACGAAAGCAACACGGATATAAAGAGAGAAATGACTTTTATTTTACAGGAGTTTGAGAAGCATCTGAAGGATTCATTTCTTGCTGATGAATTGTCTGCTTTGGTTAGTTCTCCTGAGCCAGATGATCGACGCATCGCGGCTCGAATTGTTGGAGTAAGGGAAGCAAATAATAATATTCAGTATTTAATTGTTTTGCTTCGTGATATTATCTCTAAAGTTCGCTTAGATGCAATTAAAACTGCATCGAGATTACAAAAACCCGAACTAGTACTTATGTTGCTAGATAATCTTCTAAGTCCAAAATATTCAATCCATGCAGCAAATGCTTTGGTTTCGGTTGGCGAAAAAGCAGTGGATTTGCTAGAGCAAACGTTCTATAAATCAGGAATTGAAAGTATTTATCAAGTCCGGATTATTAATGTCTTGGGAAAAATTGGAGGAGATAAAGCCATTAAATATCTGCTTAATAAATTAAATCACCATAATCGTTATGTTGTAATTGCAACATTAAAAGCTCTCGAAAAAAATTCATATAAACCAGACGAGGCAACCAGTCATGAGTTAATACAGCTCCTTGAAACAAATATCAGGATTGCAGGATGGAACTTATCAGCTCTTGATTCTATTCATGACAGCGAATGTAACACATATTTAAAGGAAGCTATTGAAACAGAACTGAAAGATAGTTATGATGTGGTTTATCTGATTCTCGGAACCATTTATGAAAAACAAACCATTAAATATATCCGCGAGACCATTGAGAGTGAGACGAGTGAAGGTGTTAGCTATGCTATTGAATTGCTTGATTTGTTTCTGGCAGAAGAACTTAAGCCTGTTTTATTTCCACTTTTTGAAGAGATTTCAATTGGTGAAAAGGTGAAAAAACTGCAAGATCATTTTCCACTGCCTAAACATTCTTGGGAAGAATTATTGGAGGCACTTATCAATAGAGATAGTAATTATATTAGTAGATGGACCAGAGCCTGTGCATTATTCAGTCTTAGCGAAGTTGAAGATCTAAAGATTGAAAACTATATTGTTGCCCATTTATTCAATACTGATAAGTTATTTAAAGAACTTTCATATTGGATAATTTTTACGAAAGATCGCATAGCATATAAACAATATAGTGAAAGGCTTGATATTACTGAAAAGGTTTATCTTGACCGGGTAATGGAACAAATGAAGAAAGACAAAAATGTTCTTCTGATTAACAAAATTTTGTATCTGAAAAACATGAATGAATTTAACAATATCAGAGGAGATTTGTTAACCAATTTGGCCGAAAATCTTGAGCTTGTTCATTTTGACGAAAATCAGGAACTAATGGATTCAGAGGACTACCGGAATTCCGCGTTATATTTGATTTTGTCGGGTGGAGCAGTAGCTTATTCCGATGATATAAAAGTTTGTGAATTTACAAGCAATAGTATTGTGGACGATTTTTTTATTAATAAGACAGATCATTATAAAATAACAGCAACTTCAAAAACAGTGGCATTTAAACTAAATAAGTCGGATCGCGATCAGATTATCTATGAAAACCAGCAAATGGCAGAAAGATTTCTGGACATAGCGAAGATTTATAATTAAGTTCTAAGATGTCATGGTTATGAAAGTGAGAAAGAAACGTAAAATGAAAACGACGATTTTTAGACAACTGATCCTGAATGTAATCATTCCTGTTGTAGTAGCCTTACTTGTATTGGGTGGATTGAATTATTTTAATACTCAAAATTTGTTGGTGGATTCAAATCATGATAAAAATGAAATTATCACTGAAGAACTTCTTCACATTCTGGAATTTCAGGATGTGGCACTCGAAGTATTGGAATCAAGCCTTGATGGTGAGATGGCAAATTATAGTAGTCAGTTAATTAATGAGCATTTTAATGAAGTTCAAAATATTGAATCAATTGATCTCGATTCATTAAGAAGACTTATTGGTATCAACCATCAAAATGTTGATATATACGTCATCAATCGAAATGGAATTGTTGTAAATACAACCTTTGAGAGGGACCTTAATTTAAATTTCTTTTCGTTTGGCGATGAACATAAAAATCTTTTGCTCCATGTATTTGATGAAGAAAAATTTGTGAGCGAGAGATTTGCAATTGAAGCTACAACAAAACGTCTCAAAAAATATACATACCAGCCAACTCTTAATGGTAAGTATATAATCGAGTTGGGAGTATATTCGGAACAAGCTGATGAGATAATCAATTTTATCAAGAATACGCTTAATGGAATTAGTAAAGAACAGGAAAGTATTCAGTCTGTTGAATTGTATATTGGTGCTGATAATCCATTTTCATTGACTGAAAATATAGATTTGAGTGAAAATCAGAAAAAAGTTGTTATCGATATCTTTAAATCCAAAAATGATACAAGCTTTATTAGTGATCATTCGGGTTCCATGTTAAATTACGATTATTTTTACATGGTTCGAAAGAATACTGATTTGTATAGCGATGCGGTTATTAAAATAACTTCAGACAGGAGTAGTCAGAGAACATACCTTCGGAATGAACTGATCAAACTGTTGATCGTTTTTGGTATTACAATTATTGCAGTAATATTTCTTATATACAGAAAAACAAGGGTTATTACCAGCCCTATCAAGCGTTTGGTTACACATGTTAACAAAATTGCAGGCGGAAAGTTTGATGAACGAGCCCAGGTGGAAGGTAATAATGAAATAACGAAACTTTCAGAACATTTCAATTACATGCTTGAAGAAATACAGAAGTATTATAATGAACTGGAAGAGAAAGTGAGGGAAAGAACTCAAGAAGTTGTACAGCAAAAAGAAGAAATTGAAGCTCAACGGGATAATCTGGCAGAAAAGAATGAGCATTTGGAGATCGCGTATCAAAAAATTGAGGAGCAAAATAAGCATATTACAGATAGTATTATTTATGCCAAGAGAATACAAACAGCAATT
>PKSZ01000029.1 GCA_002869425.1 Marinilabiliales bacterium | reverse complement strand
TTCACGACTTTGTTGTCTCTTTCCCGAGTCATAAATTTCTGCAAAATCAATAATATTCTCAAATTCCTTGCAGTAGTTTTTATACAGATTTACATCAAAAAATTTGTACTCCGTGTAGATTTCTGAGTCAAGCGTTAAAGCTCGGTATCTATTGAAGTGTTGTTCTTCGTCGAGCTCAACAATAAAGTCTTTTGTAACAATATCCCAGGCTCCAAAAGAAGTAGGAGGGGCATTCAAAACACCACCCAATTTTCTGTACATGCTAACCAATTCATTTTTATAATAATCATCAAGCATGTCAAAATCAAAACGATGACTCGTATTTGAAATCTCATACTTTTGAGATAAAAATTTCTTTAAATTGGTTTCGCGTATTTTCATAGCTGTGTTTTATATTACACTACAAAGATTATTTATATCTGTGCGGTCTTTCTGCATAGTAAAGATTTAACATTTTCTAATCTGTTTAATATAAGTTCTTGAACCGTCTGGACTCGGCTCGGTAATAACTTCAATAATCTGCCCGGTCAAAATGTTATTCTCTGAAATCATTTTAGGAACAATGCTTAATGTCGCTCTACCAGATTCTGGATGGAATGTTCCATATCCATTGGCAGCAATTGCTGTTACTTCGCCTCTAATCCAGCCATCTTTACTATTATTGTCAACCTTCTCCCACAATGACCTGTTCTTATCAACATCAGGGTTTTCGTTCATAAACCTCTTAAACCACATCAAAATATCCAACAGTTGATTTATCACACTTCTGTACAAGTATGGAGATTTATTTGTACAAATAAACTGATCTACTTTTAGTTTAAGCTTATCCTCTAATACATGAGATGCATCCTGAGAAATCTGAAGAACAGCATATAAGAGAAATGTTACTGTCGGATGCATTGGATTATCTTTCCATTTATAATTGCTATGCATTCCAGATAGAAACAGGCTCGATTTGTTTATCCATCCATCACCATTGATTATTTCATCAGGGATAACTCCAATTTTGTTCAATTTTCCAAAAAGCAGCTCTAATATTTTCCTGATTGGGTTAAAGGCATCTTCTGTATCTTTTATTTCTTTAGATTCATACAATGAAATTAAATTGATTAATTTGTCAGTAATATTCTGTCCCAGGTATTCAACTGCTCCAAGCTCAAAAACCTCTTTATATTCATGTCGTATTCTAATAGAGCCTATGTTTTCGGCTGCTAAGATTATCTCTTTGCAAAGTTCAGGAAAATCATTGTCACGATTTTTATCATAAATTTTTTCTTTATGAAACACATCAAGGAAAAGATTTACTAAAGTGTTTTTCTCCTTGACAAAGCTTGGCTGACCTGAATATATAAATGCTGGAATGATTATTCCCTTGTTTTTAAGTTCTGATAGTTTCTTTGCTACCATACCAAAGGCTTCATCATCAATAGCATCCTCAGTATGTTTGGAGGTCTTATAGAAAAGACCATCTACGATAACAGCTACAAATTTCCAACTATTTTCGACAAGTTCTTTTATTCCTTCCCCTGCATTTGTTACACCAATCAGATCAATATCAAGTTGATAAGCTGTATCCTTATCTAATTCCAGCTCATGATGTTTATCGTCAATCCATAAGACTTTATACTTACTCATAATTTTCTATTTCAATTGGAAAATACATTTCAAATGTTGTTACCAAATCATTTCCTAAACCTTCTGGTCCGGTTTCATCAGTCCAGCTTAATTCACCTCCGTGTTTTTTTACGATTGCATTTATTAACCATCCACCGGTTCCATCACCTGCATTCTTCCCAGTCTTACTTCCCCTTCTTTTAAATGACTCCAGACTAAAATTTTCCGGTAGAGGATTTCCTGTATTTGAAAAATCTATCTGAATCTGCATATCTTCAAAGTCATATAATAAATCTATCTGCAACCTGTTTTTTACAGAAATACTACTATCAAAGCCATGTTTTTCTGCATTCTCAACAAGATTATCAAACAATTTTCTCAGCATTGACTTGTCGGCATACATAAAAACCTTTTTCACCTTGAATTCCTTTAACTCATCCTTTGCATTTCTGAAATCTATTTTAAAACCACGCTCTTTTCTGGTTTCAAGATTTTTACAGTATTCTGATAGATATTTTATTATATCTACTCGTTCAGGATTATACTCCATTAATTCAATCTCGTCACCAGTTGTTAATATTGCCTGATGAATATTTATCAGATCCCTTTCAATGATATCCATATAGCTTCTTAATGTCAGCATTGATTTATCATTAACTTTCTGATTGTAAATGTCTTTTTCAATCTCCATATCAAGCTTGTGAATTATTTCCTTTAACGACTTAAAAGAGCCCCTAACATTTTTAACAGGTCCTGATATTTTATGTCTTAAAAAGCTATTCTGATCTGCAATACTAATTCCTAAATCCTCTTGAAGAAGTTTTAATTTACTTTGTTCATTCAAGATGATATTCTTATTTCTTTCTGAAATCTCGGTGTATTGCTTTTCTATTGCAGGGATATTAATCTTGATTGCAAGAAAGTCCGCTTTTCTTATCGTAGGAATTGTTGAGCCAAGAGAATATGCATTAATCTGTTCAATTACAGCTTCTGAATGAAGTTCTTTAATCAAATATTGTGTATCAACAATTTCATTATTTATCCTCAGTGCCAAAATATCGTTGGTAATATAAATTGGCTCTCCATTATACTCAAAAATAGTTGGTTTTAATGTTCTCCATCTTAAAGCAACCAATAAACAGCTTTCTGAAATTTTACTTGTAGCTCTTGGAATTTCCCTGTTTTCGACCGAGTTTATATCCAAAGAATTATTGACTTCATTATCTTTCAAATCCCTTATTCTAACAAATCTTCCTTGAAGTTGATCCCGGACTCTTTCTCCCTGAATTATTGAACATACACTTTCAAGGTTCACTCCATTGAAATCATTCAATAAATATCTTGGCACACTAAGGTTGTAGTCATAGTTTTTAACATCATTATTCTCAACTTCAACAACAAACTCATTTTCCTTTTTGCTTTTAAGTAAAGAATTTAACTTGTATAGATTGATTCTCCTGTCTCTATTATTAGTATCAACACATCTTCCACAATCCATCAACTTGATTAAACCTTTTTTAGGCTTTTTCTTGCTGATTTTCATCACATATATTGGTATTGATGTATGAAAAAGTAATCCTCCAGGAAACTTTGCGATAGTTTCAATTAAATAATTATCTACTAAATACTTTCTTAGGTGATGCTCTCTACCAGATTTGAAGAAGAAACCTTCTGGTATTACCAATATCAAAGAACCAGAATCTGACAAAGATTCTATACCCTTTTTAATGATATAATTATCTAAAATATTCTCCCCAGTTTCAGTAACAATATCTCTTGGCAGCCTATAATTAAAAGGGAAATTAGAAACAATCAAATCATACTTCTCATTTTTGGGATTCCAATCCTTAATTGAATCTCCAAGAATATAGTTAATAATACCTCCTCGCTGATATGCCAATATTCTCATGAGACCTATTAGCCATGTTGCTTTATTGATTTCCTGACCATGATATATTGCTCCATCCTTTAGATGAACTCCAAAGGAAGCTACTCCAGCAAATGGATTAAAAACTTTGGATTTTTCATCCAATTCAACGAGGTCATAAACAAAACTAGTTAGTTCAAGTGGTTGGATAAAATCACCACCATATTTTCCGTGTGATTTTGAGAAAGTCACCAATAAATCATCAAATATTTCACTAAAATTATTTATGAATGATTCTCGATTGTACTCCTTCAAAATATTCAGCATAGATTCTATTCCTAAGTCACTTACTTTAGTAAGAATTGGGCTGTAGGCATCAACCAAAGTATTTCGAGCTTCAAGATCTTGATCAACATCTTTCAAATAATATTTGCAAGCATCTTCAACGAAATTTGAAGGGGAAATTTTATTAAAGTCATCTTTCTTTATATCCCTGTATAGTAAAAGTAAGAAAAGAACAATGGTATAGTCATCTTTTCTAATTGGCTCATTTCTTAATACATCAAATAATTCAGAAATACCAAGTAGAATTTTTGATCTATCATAATCTATGTTTACAATTACCTTCGCCATATAATTAAAATTAAAATCTGATACAAAACAATATAATTGCTATGCACTGTTTCTGCACTATAATAAATATTTTTCATTTGCTACTCTTAACCGATTAATAATTGATTCTTTAAGCCCCTGAGGTCTAATAACTTTAACCTTATCAGCAAATGATAATAATTTCATCTCTAATTCATAATTTGGAATAACTTTGATAATTACCTTCAGTTCTCCATTGTCTAACAATGAACTTTTCTGGGTAGGGTGCAATGGTTTCGTTTTAATATAATTTGCCTGCTCGGCAGAGAAAACAAG
>PKSZ01000574.1 GCA_002869425.1 Marinilabiliales bacterium | reverse complement strand
GTTCAAGAATAGGCTGGAACCTGTATATCCGGTAAGGTCAAAAGCAGGTGAAATCAGGTAGTTTTCCGGAGTTATTGCACCTTCACCACTGGTCCAGGATGCTGAAACTACAGAAGCACTTCCATTATTCGGCATAGTAGTGGAAATAAACCAGTCATTTCCGTCTCCATCCTGATCAATTGAAGACCAACAATCCGCTTCTAATGTTGCCGCTTCAAATCCTTCATAATATGGTATTGTAGTAAATGCATCACAAATTGTAGTAAAGCTGAAGGGGCCAACCCAATCACTTTGTGAGGCTCCACAATCTGATTGAACATAGTAATCATACGTTGTTCCTATTGCTAAACCTGTAAGTGAATATGGATTTGAACTTGTGGATATCAATGTGCCTGCTCCCTGTGTGAAGCCTTCAAGTCCCCATTCGATATTCCAGTTAGCAGAACCGCCGTTTTCTGTCCAGAGTAAATCTGCTGATGTTTGCGTCCTGTTTTCGACTGCAAGGTTTGAAGGTGCAGAGCAAGCAGGTGGTTCACCCACATTTAGGCGAACAAGAAAGGTTATGTTATAACCATAATCTTCAATTGGATTCCAAGCGGCGGCAACACCCAAGAAAACTGCATTTGATTCAAAATAGGCATCTGTTGCAAGTAGTCCAAGTGCATCCATTGTGCTTGTTTCAAAAACCATGACGTAATACCTTCCCGGGCTTGCATCATAAGGTGCAGTTAGAGGTATCGTATAATCGTTTGGACCGCCTATTGAGATGGGAATATCGCCTGTTGTTGCAACCAAATTACCAGGAACTCCTCCATTGTCATCAAAAATATCCACTCTTGTAATGTCATCCATTGTTGGTGTATTTAAAGAGAAGGTTACGCTGGAAAGAGATATATTATTGTTAATGTCAAATGCTTGTCCCATATAGCCTTCATTGCCTGCACCATAACCTAGTAGTGTAGTTGGTACCCAGTCTTCTCGTGCATAGACCGTATCTGTAATATCAATGGTTTCCGTTACAATATTGTTGCTGGTATTAGCATCTGGTGTCACAGATGCATCAAATGTGATGTTTTTTGTACCTATAGTTGAAGGAGTCCAGGTGCCGGTTGTTGCTAAACTTGCCGGTGAACCACTTACCAAAGGAACAGGTACAGCTATGCTTTCTGTCCAGGAGTCCTCTGGTACACTGACGACGAGATCAAATGCATTGGTTTGATCTGAAGAAAGGTTGCCAACTTCTGCAGAAAAACTGATTGCCTGTGACTGGCTGAGTGGAATATTTGTGTAATACGAACTGGTATTATTTGTAACATAAATATCAGGATCTGTAGGAGCTTCACTTATAACAAATGAACCCGAGGCATCAACTGGTGTTCCAAATCCGTCTCCGGAAAGGAAGTAGTCTACTGTTTGATCACCCGTCAAACCAGCATCAATGGTAAGTTCAACAAAAAAGTTATGTGTTCCCGGTTCAATGCCTCCAAAGGAGTTGTCATTGTCGCCCCAGGTAATTGTTTGACCTGTAACTCCAATTAAGGCTTCTGGGTCTTGTCCATAAGTAGTGGCGTTTCCAAAGGGATCTGATGCAACTCCGGTAGGAGTTATTCCTGTTGGAAAAGTTAATTCAAACATATCTCCAAATTCATTGTCAGGAGAAGTAACTACCAGTGTGAAGTTAACATTCATTGTTGTTCCAGGTACGTAATAACCTACTGCTGAGGCAGTACTTCCAGATACATCCTTGTTGTAGGGCGAAGTGGATAGCATGCCTCTTTTAATTATTTTGGAACTCCTGAGATTTTGGTTCAGGAACTGAGGTCTTTTTGTACTGTTTTGTATTTCATCTCTTGAGGGATAGGCTTGCCCGAAGATTGATAATGAAAAAACAGTCAAAAGACAGAATAAAGTAAATTTTTTCATAAGCTTAAATTATTAATTATTTTCATTTAGAATTTATACGTAATTGCACTTAAATTAGATCAAAGTTAACGAATGTCTAGTAGCTTGACATGGTCGATTTTACAAAAAACGGGTAAATTTTAGCAATAGCCAATGACAAATGATGAATGCCTGAATTTAATACATAAATATGTTTTTCCGCTTTCATGGTTTTGGAATAATTATTATTGTACAATACGTAATTAATTTAAAATTAAGATTGTAAATTTGTATTAGAGATGAAAAGGAGATTAAAAAAGACAGCCTATTTTGTTGCATTTATATGCCTTGTAGCATGTGTGTATGTATTTATATCTCTATCTCCTGTTGTTTATAGAACCATTCAATCAGATCATATGAATAATGTAACTGTAGCTGCACACCGGGGTGCATCAAGCTTAGCGCCAGAAAACTCTTTATTGGCAGTTCAAAAGGCATTGGAACTGGGAGTAGACAGAATAGAGATAGATATTCACCAAACGAAAGATAGTATTTTGGTTGTTATGCATGACGCCAAAATTGACAGGATGACTAAGGGTAAAGGCAAAATTTCGAATCTTACTTTTAATGAATTGAGGCAGTTTGAACTTTTACCAAAAAATGAAGATGAAGAAAAGCAGCTCATTCCTTCTCTTGAAGAAGTATTGCAGTTAATTAATGGAAGTGTTACATTGCTGATTGAAGTAAAAGGATCAGGCAAAAAATATCCCGGCATTGAAAAGCGACTGGTTCAGATGATTAAGGATTTTGATGCCTACAGCTGGACGCAAGTTATGGCCTTTGATGATGATGTTCTGGAAACAGTAAATTCTTTGGATGGAGATATATGTCTGAATAAACTGCTGGGTGCTGATCCCATAGGTCTTCCTTTTATTTTCGACACAGGCATTCGCTTTAAGAAAATTGAAGACTACACATATGTGAGTGAATTTAGCGTATTGTATAAGTTTGCCAACCGAAATCTTATAAATAAAGTTCATGCTATGAATAAAAAACTGAATGCATGGACTGTAGATGATAAGGAGACAATGCAAAGCCTTCAGGCTTTAGGTGTGGATGGTATTATTACCAATTATCCTCAATACCTGCTGAAAAAATAATTAACAGATTTCTTATCCAACTGCACCAACGAGGCCAGGTTTATTGTCTGAAATACGTATTGTCCATTCACATTGTACAGCTCCGGTTTTATGATCGCTTACATTATAAATAACGAAATACTCATTGGTGTCTGCCTGGTGTATTATCTGTATTAAATCCATCGATTTTATTTGATTGAACTTCATGCATTTAAAAGACTGATTTTCCATAGTGCTTCCACAAAAAAACTCATTAAGAAATTGTTCCGTATTGCCTTTCAGCATATCTTCCAATTGCTCTTTTTTGTAGTTATCATCAAAATAGTTTAATGCTTTTTTTTCGTTATGCTTAAGCACAGCATTTTCAAATTTGTTAAGCATTTTTGTTATGTTTTTTGGAATCTGATCCTGACTAAAAACACTATAAGCAATAAAAACAGTAAGGATTAAAAAGATTATCTTTTTCATATTAAAATTTTATACCAATAAGTAAAATATCATCAATTTGTTTGTAATCACCTTTCCATTCAGAAAAAGCTTCGTCTAATGTTGTGAGTTGTTCTTTCATTTCTTGTTTATGAATTAAATATAGTAATTCCCGTAGTTTTTTTATCATAAACTTTTTATTGTTTGGTCCTCCAAACTGATCCTGATATCCATCAGACATTAAATATAGAACATCTCCTTGATTTACATTGATTTGTGTTTGACTTACCCTGAAATTTTGTTTGAAAGTTGTTTCTCCGATTGAAAAATGACCTCCTTTAATGGTTTGCATTTTTCCGTCAGAAATAAAATATGCATCCTGATTTGCACAGGCAATTTTTAATGAATTTTCCGATTTGTTAAAGCAGAAAATGCTTGCATCCATACCATCTTCCTGACTGTTGTCGTCTTCATTCCTGTTAAATGATTCTATTAGTCTTTGATGCATCAGGCATAGAATTTCTTCTGGTTCATATACATTTTTAATGTTTACAATTTCACTTAGTAATGAATTTCCTATCATCGACATGAAACCGCCGGGAACACCATGACCCGTACAATCTACCTCAGCCAGAAATGTCATACTGTCTTTTTGTGCTACCCAATAAAAATCTCCTGAAACAAGATCTTTTGGATGAAAAAGAACAAAAGAATCTTTAAAGTGTTTTTTTATAGTTCCAGTTGATGGGAGTAAGGCTTCCTGTATTTTCTTTGCATATTTGATACTATCTGTAATCAGGTTGTTTTTTAATTCCAATAGATTTCTCTGTTTACTTATTTCCTCTTCTGCCTTTTTTATTTCCGTAATGTCTGAATCAATTGCGATTAAATTTTTAATGTTTCCGTCAATGTCAACAATGGGGGAGAGGGTTGTTTGAATCCACAATTCGGTGCCATCAATGGTCT
>PKSZ01000235.1 GCA_002869425.1 Marinilabiliales bacterium | reverse complement strand
TCCTGTACAGAGTCAGGCACTGTAATATCGTTGTCGCCATTTAATTTGAGATCCCATGCATTGGCAAACGGACCAGACGCATTCCACAAAACACCCATTCTTGTAGTATGCATAAAGCGTTGAATAGATATAAAAAAATACAAAAATGAACTTTCTCCATTATCTGAAGAAACTTCAAATTTCCAATACTCGGAACCGGGTATTGAAGAAAGGGTATAAATGTTGTCTATTCTTAAGCTATCTTCTTGCATAACTGAATCAATCAAAACTTCACTATGAGTGCCAAAAGTTCGTATAACCCTGGCTGCAACCAATTTTTGACCAGCAAGTCTGGGTTTGGCAGTAATCCCTATGCGTACATTTGAACCCACATCTGCCACACTTCCATTTTCTGCATAGCCTGCATCTTTAATTACATTTATTATTGGAGCACCTTCGGACTGACTATTGATGGTTGTTACTACAATTGACCTTTCCGATGATTTATCATCAGAATCTTTTACATAGATTGTAAACAATTCCTGAGTTTCAATCAATGCCAGTTGCTCGTTTAGCTCTACGATAAATTCTGTTCCATCTATTATGCTATCCGCAACTTTGGTAAGCAAGGATGATGTTTTTCTTTCTATTTTGAAATGCCGCAGTAAACTTCCATCGGAAGGCAACAACGTTATTCTCATGTGTATTGAATCGCCAGATTGCATTATTGTATCGCTATAAACCAGGTTGGAGTCTATTGAAAATCCAATTCCCGGAACCTCTTTCCCGATTGGCACCTCAACCGGATCATGCTTGCAGGATACGAGAAAAAACAATCCCCATAATATGTTTAGCCAAATATTAAATTTCATTCAATACATCTTCATTTACCAATTTGTAAAGTACATTTTGTTCAGTAAAAATAATTTCCAATATATTCAACTGTACAAAGGATATAAGTATTTCTTCTGCTTCTTTCTCTGGAATCATTGCAAGTTTACAAAATCTCATCAACGAGATTACTTCATTATTCTTAAGGTGATTAAGCAAAATCTTTTCTCTTTCAGAGTACTCTATTTTAACGGGGATTTTTTCATTTTGTCTTTTCCAGACTTCAAGTTGCACTTTATTTACCAAAATATTCTGATCCTGAACCCTTCTGTATGCCATCCATACCCCCGATCTATCTTTTGCCATATGAGGCTTATTACTACTTTCTTCTACGATCACTTCCAACACAACTTTCCCATTTACATTCCAGGATTTTGTTTCAAACTTAACTACTGGCTTGCAGTACAAATCTGCAGCTCCTTCAACCATATAAAATTCTTCTTCAGAGCGCACACCTGCAATTTTACCATTATCTTTAACTCCTATCAACAACCGTCCACCCTCAGTATTGGCGAAAGCAACTAAACTTTTAGCTATCTTCTTTGAATCGGTAATACAATACTTGAAATCCTGCTGTTGATGTTCTCCCTCACTTATTAGATCTTGAATATATTCCTTCATACTGATTTAATACATTTTTTCAGTACATATATTATTGTTTGGCATCAGTAAAGTTAAAGAATTTTCACGCAAAATATAAAAAATAAAGCTCCCCATATGGTTAAGTATGAACAAACCTACCGTTCATATATAAATAATTAATATTCAGATAAAATATGTAACAATTATTTCCTTTGTGTTAATTTTATTTTAACTTTGGTCATGTTAGTAATCAGTTTCAAAAAAACAATGCGCAGACTAACTTCCATCATAACATTTTTTTCTCTACTAATTTTCATTTCATGTACATCTACACACGAACCCAAGATTGTGTATAAAAGTTCAATTTTACCATCCAATTTTAGTCCTGCTTACTCTGGGATAAAGGTTGTTTATTATGAAAATGGTAAAAAGAAAGCTGAAACATCATACGAAGATGGCAAACTGGAAGGAGAAAGTATAATCTGGGAAAAAAATGGACAGCTTAGAGCAAAAGAAGTTTTTGATGATGGGAAAAGAGACGAATCGTATACAAGCTGGTATTCAAATGGTCATAAAAAGGTAGAAGGAAAATACGATAACGGTAAGCGTAAGGGAAAGTGGACCTGGTGGGACGAAAAAGGAGAAGTTTCCTACGAACTTTGTTATGACGGTTGTTAACCATTCCTATAATTTCATAATTCATTCTCATTTTTATTTATACTGCTGCTAAACAGATATTGCAGTTAATATGTCTTCTTAAAAAAAGTAATAATTTTTCTATATTCAAGGTGTAATAATAAAATCAAATTATGAAAACACTCTATTTCGTTTTAATTGCATTGGTATTTGCTGGTTTTTCATGTAAAAAAGTAGATAACAAAGGTACTAGCACAGAAAAAACAACAGAAATAAAAACAGACAAAGAAAAACAAATAATAAATTCTAAAGACAAAACAGTTACAATAGACCTTCTGGTAAAAGAATTTGGTGAAGCACATAGGCAACGAATTGAAAAAGGAGTTATGCAAACTGCAGATCTTTGGAGAGCTGAAGATGGAAATATTGAGGCTTTTCAAAATTTCTGTAAAGAGAATTTTATTGTTTCGGATGATGAACTCAAATCAACTTTTTTTAAGATAAGTGAAAATTTTGAAAAATTAAACGGTTACTATAACAAATTGACAATAGAACTAAAAAAGCCACTACATGAAGATATTGGTAAACTAAGTAAGATTGATCATATATTTGGTGCCTTTAGCCCATATGCGCATTTGGAATCAGATTTATATCAAAACAAAATTGCTTTTATTGTCTCCTTAAACTTTCCCTTCTATTCTTTGCAGGAAAAAACAGAGATGGGTGAAAATTGGTCGAGACTGGAATGGGCATATGCCAGGATGGGTGATCGTTTTGTGTCACGCATTCCATCGGCATTGAAACAAGAATACTCAAAAGTCACCAGCATTGCTGACACATACATTTCTGAGTATAATATCTACATGGGTAAACTCAAAGACAACAATGGGAATCAACTATTTCCAGACGATCTTAGATTGATTTCACACTGGGGGCTCAGGGATGAATTAAAATCGAATTACAGCACAGAAAACGGACTGGCTAAACAAAAGATGATCTACACCATAATGGATAGAATTATCACACAGGAAATACCTGAAAAAGTAATCAATGATAAACAATACACATGGAATCCATTAAGCAATTCTCTTTTTGAAAATGATCAGGAAATTCAATTTAAGCCAGAACCAAATACCCGATATCAACACATGCTGGAAATATTCAATGCACTTAGGGCAATGGATGCTTACAATCCAAAATACAATACCTATATAAAAAGAAAATTTGAGCAGGAAATGGAAATTCCTCAGCAAGAAGTTGAAAAACTATTTGTTGATCTTGTTTCGTCTCCACAAGTAAAAGAAGTAGCCCAACTTATTTCAAACAAACTGGGCAGAGATCTTGAACCGTTTGATATTTGGTATAATGGTTTTACACCAAGAAACAACGTTTCTGAGGAGGAATTAAACCAGATTATAAGAAAATTATATCCGGATACTAAGGCATTTCAGAAAGCATTGCCGGGTATTCTGGTTAAGCTGGGATGGGATCAAGAAAGAGCTGATGAAATTACTTCAAAAATAGAAGTGGATGCTGCCCGTGGAGCTGGTCATGCCTGGGGTGCAGAAATGAAATCGGATGTTGCACATTTGAGAACAAGAATTCCATCTGACGGGATGATGTATAAAGGTTATAATATCGCTGTTCACGAATTTGGTCATAATGTTGAACAAACCATTACATTACAAGACATAGATTACTATATGCTAAGAGGTGTTCCCAATACTGCATTTACAGAAGCAATTGCCTTTATTTTTCAAAAAAGAGACCTCCAACTACTGGATATGGAAAGCGATTCAGGAAACAAAGAAGATATGATGGCTCTGGATATTTTCTGGAGTTGTTATGAAATTATGGGCGTATCCCTTGTAGACATGAAAGTATGGCAGTGGCTATATGAAAACCCGAATGCTACAGCAGAAGAATTAAAGGCTGCTGTTCTTAAAATTTCCAAAGAAGTATGGAATCAATATTATGCTGATGTGTTTGGCGTAAAAGATCAAAATATTCTTGCCATTTATTCTCATATGATTGATGCTCCTTTGTATTTATCGGCATATCCTATCGGCCACTTAATTGATTTTCAGATTGAAAAGAGCATTTCAGGAAAAGATTTTCCAACGGAAATTGAAAAAATTCTCAAACAAGGAAGAATTATACCTCAGCTCTGGATGAAAAATGGTATTGGTGGAAAATTATCGGTTGACCCGATATTAGAAGCTACAAGTGTAGCTTTGAAAAAAGTAAAATAAAAAAACATCACCTTTAAAACCAAAAGATTTAAAAGAATTTAAAAGCCTTTCTTTTTTCCCTACTAATGAATCATATAAAGTT
>PKSZ01000124.1 GCA_002869425.1 Marinilabiliales bacterium | reverse complement strand
GTAGCACTCTCACCAGGACATACATATGAATCTTCAGAATAAAGATTCAGGTTTAGAGGTGGTAATACAGTAACTTTAACAGTGTCGTATGGACTAACGCACCCTTCCTCATCGTATGCCAATACGTAATATGTTGTTGTATTTGTAGGGTTAATTTCCATTGATTGATCGTTAGAAATAACCGTAGGCGGCATTGTAGACCATGCTACTGTATACGGGCTTCCATTACCGCCAGAAGGAATTGCCGAAATAATTGTATTCTGACCATTACAGATAGTACCGGCACCTGAAGTGCTTGTTGATACTTGTGTTGGTTCTTCAACCTCAACACTTGTTGATATTGAACAGTCGTTGGCGTCAGTGATCGTTACATCGTACAAGCCTGCAGAAAGTCCACCGGCTGTCTGTGTATTTTGATTTGATGCATTCAAATCCCATAAGTATGAGTAAGTCCCAACACCTGTTCCTCCTGTTGCTTCTACATATGCAGAACCATCGCTATATCCGTAGCAAAGTGTTGAGTTGCTTCCTGTACTATCAATTAATAATTCAGCTCTTGAATCAAGTGTATAAGAATCGGTAGCACTACAAAGGTTGGCGTCTGTTACCGTTAACGTGTAAATATCACCACAAAGATCTACAGCTGTTTGTGTAGTTTGTCCATTGCTCCATGAAAAAGTAAAAGGACCAGTACCCTGTGGATTGGCGGTTATCGTTCCATCACATGTCATGTAACAGGATTCTATACTTGGACTGAATGTTACTGTTGGATCATCATAAATTGTAACGTTCATGCTGTAAGTTTGTGGACACATACCATTGTATGTAACTGTTTGACTAACGACATAAGTTCCGTTGGTTGAAAAATTATGTGTTGGATTTTCAGCTGTTGAGGTTCCATCTCCTCCAAAATCCCAGCTGTACTGTATATCCGATCCTGTTGAGCCGGAGTTTGTAAAACTAAAAGAATTACCAATAAGGCATTGTTCCGGATCGTTCACACTAAAACCAGCATCAATATCAATTACCTCAACATGAACTGTATCTGTACAGGAATATGTATCGCCTTCTATGTCTGCTGATGCTGTTACGATATAATCTGTTGTAACAGTGGGATTTGCTGTTGGTGGATTTGTCCCTGTTCCTGTATATCCAGCAGGATCTGAAGACCATGAATATGTTACACCAGGAGGAGGAGTAGTAACAATAATACTATCCAGTCCCCAATGGTCGTTGTCTAAAGTTGTACTTGCTATTTGAACCCATCTGAAGCGGGTTGAGCCTGTTTGTGCTGCACCAGGTAATATAAATTCATACCAATCCCAACTGGTAAATATTGTTGGTCCTGTAGCTGTTGGACTATCTCCTCCCGGGTTTGATGCTTCAATAGTAGCTGTATAGGGGTTGAAATATGCGATGTCTGTCCAATTGGCTCCATAATCTGTTGAGAATTGAAGAGAAACACCTTCGTCAGGTTCATCAGGTCCTTCACAAGGCGTGAAGTCTCCTTGTACTGCGTACTTTAGGTAAAAACCAATATTTCCCCCATTCGTTACATCAAAGTCCTGGGAAACCAATTGTCTTGTTGCCGGTGAAGCATTTCCCATCCATAAATAGATGCCATCAGGACCTGTTGAACATGGGTTGGTAAATGTAGCTTCGGTAGTTGCTGCCCAGTTAATTCCTACGGATCCATCGTTAAAGTCGTTTGCCAGCAATGAAACATTGATACTTCCGTCTGCTGAAAGTACTATATCCTGTCCGCTACAGATCATGCTATCTGAAGCAATAGCTTCCACATTACATGAAACATCAAGGTTGCAATAACTATGTGCTGCATCCAACACAAATATCATAGTTTCCAGTGTATCACTTATTGGGCCGCAGAGTGGGTTTGGCGATGGGCCGGATATTGCACAATAATATGTTGTTGTATCTGTAGGACTAACAATAACAGTAGCTTCATTTTCCTGTCCTGCCAAAGTAGGGTCAACAGGAACAGAAAACCACTCAAAACTAGTTGTTGTTGTATCCACTCCGTCAATAGAAATGTTGGCAACATCACCCGGACAAATTACTTGAGCTTGTGTAATTTCAGCACCCACATCAATTCCGGAAGCAGCAGAAATAATATAATCGCAATTATCTCCGGCAAATCCATCAATCATCAGGTAATATGTATTCCCAGGAGTTAAACCAGTTGCTTCAATTGAAAAGTCACTGGGATATCCGTAACTTACACAGTTTGAAACAGGCGTAAAGTTAAGACAGTCAGATGTTTCATATACCTGCATTTGTACACCTTCATTGTTTGCGCAGTTGAATGTCCAAACATTTAGTGTTGCTGTTGTAGCATCTGCTATAAAAGACAGCCAACTATTATTTTCAATTGAGCCGCAAAAATCATCCATCAGGCCTTCAATACTATTCCAGTCGTCGCCATTGGGGTTTGTGCTTGTGTAAGTAGCATCTGTACTACCACAATAACCATCCAGATTGCAAATAGGAGTTGCACTTGAACATTGGTTGCCTGCCGGGTCGTTTGATGTACATTCCGGGATAGTTCCACAGGTTGGTGGACAGAAAAGCGTTGCCATCCAGCCATCTCCAACATTTCCATCTCCGTCGCTTGTAAATTTGATCGTTAAGCAATCTCCCTGTTCTGAACCAATTCCAAAAGGAGGAATAGGATCACCGGGGCCTATGGTCATAAGAGGAGAACCTGAAGCACTATTACCTGTATAGAAAGTTAGCTCTTCACCTGTTCCTAAATCGATGGATGAAAAATTAATCTTTACGCAGTTACCACCTGCAGGACAGATAGTTTTTATTAAAGTCTGGTTTTCTGAATATTGACCTGAAATGCCACCGTCATCAACGAAAATCGCATTACAGGTATTGATTGTTATGGGAGTATCAATTTGGTAAACATCAATACAACTAATGGATGCAGCCCAATCACCACCATCATCGCAACCCATCCAGTCTGTTCCGTTATTTCCTGAATGAAAAACAAAGGTAAGGCAGGTGCCGGAAGACACAATTTGCTGTGTGCCGGATGCGGATGTGAAATGAAAAAGCAGAGGAGAACCAGTATCGGGACCATCATAAACATCAAGATAATCTGCGGCTCCGACAAGATCCAGTTCGTCAAAAACAATACTTAAGTTTTGACCATTATCAGAACAAAAAGTTTTTTCAAAGTCTTCATTATTTTCATAGGTACCTTGGGTTATGCAGCCTAAAATAGCTCCTATATTGGGTAATGTTCCTCCACTGTCATAGAAATACCCGAAGCAAGTAGTTTCATCGCTATTGTCCATGTTATAGACTTGGGCATATCCCAGAGATGAAAATAGAATGAGAAGCAGAGCGGTAATTTTTATCTTCATTTTGGTCTTTATTATCATTCAGTATCTTGTATTTATACTTAGACGGAGATATCTCATCCGGGTTGTCTGAACAAAATATCTCTAGTTAAGACAAAAATAGAAAAAAATGCAAAAAAACCTAGATAATAAAAGAGTTTATCAAGGTTTTAAAAATATAATTGCTTGTTTATAATCGGATTATTTTATGCAAAGAGTCTTTTTTCTGCTTGATCTCAATATAATTTTAATGAAGTAATCGTTCTGTAAAGTCCGCTGGATTAAGCAAATTAAGTATTTTAAGATTAATGTATATTTAATGATCAAAGATGATCCGGTATTTGTTGGTTAAATTGTTAACAGTATGCAGTTGAAAAACATTTATTTTATGTCTATGAAAAATCATGACCTTGGATTAATGCATAAGTATAAATTCTTGCTCAATATTTAGGGTAATGAGAGATATTATCCAGATGATTGGTTGTAAGTGTATTGTAGTAAACAAATTATAAAAAAGCTGCAAGTTTTTATAATAAATATAAAACATTACGGTTAAGTTTGTAGGGACTAAAGTTCTTGGTATGTTTGTTCAAAATATTAAGGTATGAACAAAAAAAGGTTATTATATATAGTTGGTGTACTGCTCATAATCGCTGTTGTTATTTATTTAACAGTGATTAGTGGTTCTGAAGAAGCTGAAGTAGTAATTAATGCTCCAGTGAAATATGGAAAGTTTGAAATTGTAGTGACTACTACAGGTGAGTTACAGGCTGAAAATTCTGAAAAGATCAGGGGGCCAAGTGGTTTAAGAAGAATCAGGGTTTATAATGTAAAAATTACAGATCTTGTGGCAGAGGGAACCGTTATTGATTCAGGTGATTATGTTGCAACTTTAGACAGAACAGAAGCTGAAACGAGGCTTAAGGATATTGAATCTAATCTTCAACAGATTGAGTCACAGTATACGGAGACAAGGTTGGATACTACCATGGAAATGAGAAATGCACGGGATGAACTGGTCAATCTTAAGTATAGCATGGAGGAAGCAAAAATTG
>PKSZ01000321.1 GCA_002869425.1 Marinilabiliales bacterium | reverse complement strand
ATATATTATTAAACATATTTGGAATGATTGTTGTTATAATGATGTAAGTATCACATATACAGAAATATAGGCGTTGTTGCAGAGCTACTGGCGGTTGATAACTTGTTATTAAATATCATTCTTTTCGAGTTTAAAGTTTTATCTTTGTTTCAGATTACATTTTAAGTACAAGTTACTAATTATTAAACAATTAAAAAGGAGAAATTATGGCTAAGAAGAATGTGATTATAATCGGTGCCGCTGGAAGAGATTTCCACAATTTCAATACTTATTACAGGAATAATCCTGATTTTAATGTAGTTGCGTTTACTGCAGCTCAGATTCCTGATATTGATGGAAGAAAATATCCAGCAGAATTAGCTGGTGAATTGTATCCAGAAGGTATTCCAATTTATGATCAGTCAGAATTACCAAAGTTGATAAAAGAATTAGACGCTGAAGATTGTGTATTTTCATACAGTGATGTTCCTTACAATTATGTAATGAATATGAGTGCATTGGTAAATGCTAATGGCGCTAACTTTGTATTGCTAGGAACAGAGGGAACAATGGTTAAGAGTACTAAACCTGTAATTGCAGTAGGTGCAGTTAGAACAGGATGCGGTAAGAGTCAGACATCCAGAAGAGTAATTGAATTACTTATGGAAAGAGGTTTGAAAGTTGTTGCTGTTCGTCACCCAATGCCTTATGGTGATTTAGTAAAACAAAAAGTTCAGCGTTTTGCAACAGTTGAAGATTTAGATAAGCATGAGTGTACAATTGAGGAAATGGAAGAATACGAACCTCATGTAACTCGTGGAAACGTTATTTATGCTGGTGTAGATTATGAAGCTATTTTAAGAGCTGCAGAAGAGGATCCAAGTGGTTGTGATGTAATATTATGGGACGGTGGAAATAATGATTTCCCATTCTACAAATCAGATCTTACGATTACTGTAGTAGACCCACATAGACCAGGACACGAATTATCTTACTACCCAGGTGAAGCTACTCTTCGTATTGCAGACGTAGTTGTAATCAATAAAATGGATTCTGCAGGTCCAGAAGCTATTCAGATAGTAAGAGAGAATATCAGAAAAGTATATCCAAATGCAATCGTTGTTGATGGTGCATCTCCAATAAAAGTTGATGATCCTTCAATTATTAAAGGAAAAAGAGTTCTTGTTGTAGAAGACGGACCAACTTTAACACATGGTGAAATGAAGCTTGGTGCAGGAACAGTAGCGGCGAATAAATATGGTGCTGCAGAACTAGTAGATCCAAGGCCTTATACAGTTGGAAAATTATCAGAAACATTTAAAATTTATCCAAACATTGGAACATTACTCCCAGCAATGGGTTATGGTGAGCAGCAAAGGAAAGACCTTGAAACTACAATTAACAATACTGATTGTGATTCAGTTATTATTGGAACTCCAATTGACTTGAACAGGATTGTTAAGATTGACAAACCAAATACTCGTGTATATTATGATCTTCAAGAGATTGGATATCCAAATCTTGATGAGATTGTTGGTGATTTTGTAAAGAAGCACAATCTGGGTTAATTATTATTATAACTTTTAAGAAAGGGACTGTCCATAGGGCAAGTCCCTTTTTTAGTGCAAAAAAAGAGGAGGAAAATTAGTTTCCCTCCTCAAAAACTGATAATTCAGTTCTTTTCTCCGTTCAACTATTTGCTGATTATGAGCTTTTTAATATATTGACTATTTGCATTGGTTATTTTGATAAAATATATCCCTGGTTCAGTATTAAGTTCAATGGTGATATTTTGGTTGTTATCGTTATTTGAGTATATTTCCTGTCCCCTTGAGTTGATAATTTTCACAGAATATTGTTCTATAGGAGTTTGAATTGAGAACGTTCCCCTGCTTGGATTTGGAAATATTGCTACATCCTTTTCTTTCAACGGAGAAACATTCTGGATGTCTTCTGTTTCACTATAAGACTCTTGAATCGATTTATACCCCGTATTGTCTATTTCTCCACAAGCGCAGATTGATGCTTTCAGGAAACAGTCTTCTGCATGGAAACCTGGTGAAAAGATAATGTTTTTACCGGAAACGAAATCAATACCTGAACCATTGTAAATATGGCTATTGGCTTCCACAATATTGGAAGCAGCAAAAATATTCTCAATATTGCTGAGGTTTTGATCAACCATAAGATAACTTTCGTAATAAGATACAGGTTCACCTAATCCCACAGCGTGCCAGGCATTTAAAATGGATGTATACGCAACGCAGTATTCACAGTACATGTTATTGGCCACTTGCATTGTGAATTGTTTGAAAGCTTCAAATCCTGTATTGGGAGTCATGTAATTGGTAACAGTACTATATATAATTTTAGATGCTTCTTCAATTCCAATTCCTTCCACATGATAGAAATCCCCGTTATCATTAACACCAGTTCCACCTTCTGATAAAAGGTAAAACCAATGTCCTAAAACTGTACAATTTGTATGAATTCCTCCATTATCGTTTGATAATTCATTGATCCAGTATTGACCCATATATGTATCTGGCATGCCTTTTTGTTTAGGATTTTGTAAATCTCTTTCACAGTAGCTATTCAGAGAAATCTGGTCCATTATCTGCCAAATGTTTCTATTGGGATTTACGTAATGTTCAACGCAGGAGGCCCAAATATCTGAAATACCTTCTTCCACAGCTCCAGGCTCGTATATTACATCATGATCTCCTATTTCTGCACCTGTAATAGCATGTCCCAATTCATGTGCTATAACATCAACACATGCAAAATTATCATGGATAAGGTAACCTCCTCCAATAGTAATTCTTATACCATCCCAAAAGGCATTTTCATAATTCTCACATGGATTTAAATATACCCAGATAGGTGCTGATTGATTATCGAAACTATTTCTGTTGAAATTTTCATTGAAATAATCATATGTAACTTGGGTTGCCCAATGTGCTTCAATTGCTGCATTGTCTTTTAGGAAATTGTCGTATTCTTGAGCAGACCAGTTGTTGTCATCATCTACATAATCAACTGCTGATGCATATGGTATATTTGTACAATAGGCTCCAAATTCTTCACCCAAAAAATTGAGATTCTTCGTTATAATTCCATTTCCACGAGTGTTGTCTCTTAAAAGATATCCTTCAAGAGAGTGTAATGTCTCAAAGGTTTTTGTACCACTATACCGGGTTTCTCCAACAGCTGATGCATCTGTAAATTTGTCGTAACAATATATAATGCTCCCATCCATTGCATTAACGTAAATAACTTGTCGTTGTGTTGGGTTCTTTGAATAGATATCAAATTTGTAGGAAAGATAATATTTACTCAGATTGTACTTGTTTTTTTTATCGTAAATGCAAAGTTTTCCTTCTGGAAAATAGCTGGCAGACAGATCTTTTTTAATCTTTTTTAGTAATTGTTCTTCAGCTTGATCTTCCCACATGTATTCACTAGAGCCAACATAATCAAGAGCAAAAGTAAGCGCTTCTGCTTTTGATATCGATGGATAAATATTAATGTTAATATTTTTTTTCAGATTACATGTTACGCTATTGACTATACTGTTTTTAGAGTGTAGGATAATAACTCCGTTCTCAACAGGAATATTTTTATATTGTTGTTGATATTTTTTATGATAAATTCCGTATTGATCCATTGTTGCAGGTTCCATATTTTCAAAGCTCGTTCTTTTATAACTTCCAGATAAGCTTTTAAGATATGCTATCGCCTGTTGTTCGCTAAAAACTGTAGTTTTGTTGTCGAATCTTATTAAGGATGTATTATTTGCCTGATTGCTGCTTAGTATATTACCGATACTTTGAGCAAAAATCAATTGGTGAAATAATAGCAGTGCAACAAAACCCAGTACTCCGTTCTTTTTGTTCATAATAACTAGATTTTATTGATTAATCTGTGATTCTAAATTTTTAATTCTCTTATTCTGTTCAATTACATGTAGTGTTAACTCTTCAATTTTTTCAAGCAATATGGCATTCATCTCGCCAAGGTTAATACCATCTTCTGAAATTTCTTCTTCGCTGGGAACACCTGGAAGATGTTTATTATTCTCAATAAAAAGCTCAATATCTTCAATGCTGGAGATTTGATAATCATCTTCAAAAACGTAATCCGGCCAATGCATATTCAAGGCATCCAACCTGACTTCAACTTCTTCAGCGTAGATCTTTTTTGCATTAAGAACGCCATTGGTATGAACACAAAATACATCTTCTTCCCAATCAGTATTTCTGACAGCAAGAGCTTTAGTGTTTTCTGAATTTAAAGCTACCAGAAAGCCATATCCCCATCCTTGTTGACTTTCGTATTCCAATAGCATCCCTGTTCCAAAACCGGAACTTGCATCAGCATGAACATGTAACTTGGCTTGTGGATTGGCTTCTCCAATTCCTAGATTGCCAGTTTCAGTAATAAGAAAATTTGGATTATTT